>NZ_JABXWD010000015.1 GCF_019173545.1 Candidatus Magnetobacterium casense
CCAGCCCCCTTGCAGGGGAGGTCTGAGGAGGGGGCGGAGCCGCCCTCCTTCTTTCTTTTACCATGCAATATAAAGAGGATACATTTGGTGCTTTTCTATAAAGCAGATAGCAGGGGTAATATTTATTGACAATGGAGGAGTAAACATGGAAATTAGCTGTTCGTTAAAAAGAGTGCGTGTTGCGACAAGTGTTATTTTTTCATCAATTGTAATCTTATGCCTGTCTGTTGTATTAGCCGTTTTACAGACTGCTCCGGTGTTTGCGCTACCGACGCTGGAGGGTTGCGGGATGTTTCCAGTCAACAACATATGGAACACGCCCGTGGACAAGCTGCCCCTTGACGCCAATTCGGCAGCCTACGTCACGACGATCGGCGCAAGCAGGGGAGTGCATCCGGACTTTGGCAGCGGCACGTGGGAGGGACGCCCTATTGGGATTCCTTACAACGTTGTCTCCGGCACCCAGGCAAAGGTCAGTGTGAGTTTCGAGTATGCCGATGAGAGTGACCCCGGCCCCTACCCAATCCCGCCTGGTGCGCTGATCGAAGGCGGCGACCAATCAACCGGTGACCGTCACATCCTCGTCGTGGACAAGGACAACTGTATGCTGTACGAACTCTACGCAGCCTACCCTCAGACGGATGGCAGTTGGACTGCCGGTTCGGGAGCCATCTTTGACCTGCGCTCCAATGCCCTCAGACCTCAGACGTGGACGTCAGCCGATGCTGCGGGTCTACCGATCCTGCCGGGACTGGTGCGCTACGACGAGGTTGCCGCCGGGGAGATCAGGCACGCCATCCGGTTTACCGTCCCACAAACGCGCAACACATACCTGTGGCCGGCCAGACACAAGGCGTCCTCCCTAACCGGCACCAACTATCCCCCGATGGGACAACGCTTCCGTTTGAAGGCGTCGTTTGATACATCTGGCTTTTCGCACAACACAAGGGTCATTCTCGACGCACTGAAAAAGTACGGCATGATCATTGCCGATAACGGTTCCTCCTGGTACCTCAGCGGCGTGCCCGACCCGCGTTGGAACAATGACACTCTCGTGAGCGAATTCAGCAAGGTGCATGGCTCCGACTTTGAGGCCGTAGATGAATCCGCCCTGATGGTAAACATAAACTCCGGCCAGACAAAGGGCGCAACCATCAAGGACGACTTTAACTCCGACGGCAACAGCGACATCCTATGGTACAACACCGACACCGGAGAGGTTGCCCTCTGGTTGCTTAAAAATGGGGCAATATCCGACACAGTCCCCCTGGCGGCGGTTGACACCAGGTGGCAGATAAAAGGCAAGGGCGACTTTAACGGCGACGGCAACAGCGACATCCTATGGCAGAACACCCAGACCAACCAGGTGGCAGTCTGGCTCCTGGACAAAGGCACCATAAAAAGTGCAACCGCAATGGGCATTGCCGATACCCCCTGGCAGTTCAAGGACATCGGCGACTACAACGGCGACGGCACCTCCGACGTCCTCTGGCAAAACTCCACCACCGGTACCGTGGCCATCTGGCTTATAAACAATGCCGTTGTTGTCAGTCCGGCCATACCAGCAACGGTAGGCGCCCCGTGGGTGATTAAGTAACAAACCACAGGGGCACTAAGCCTCTGAGTTTTGTCCGGTAACTTCTCAAAAAGTTGAGGTAACAGCCTTTTGACGCATAATTACGCCCAACTGAGCAATGGTATTATTTTTTATCTACCATATCGCTAATATAATGCCAATAAGGAGACGGCCAATTTACGGGGTAGCACCACAATCAACCGTGGTCATGCAGCTACCGCCATTGTTTGGTGATGAGACAATTCGCAAGGTTTCCAAAGCGTTCTCCGGTATGGTAAAATAACCAATCGTGGATATTCTGGCACGCAACAAGAGACTTGAGGAACTTGACGTGGCTTGCTTATGGCATCCCTTCACGCAGATGAAGGAGTGGGTGCAAGACCCTCCGGTCATTATAGAGCAGGGGCGGGATTGCTTCATACGGGACATATACGGGCGATGGTACCTCGATGGCGTCTCCTCCATGTGGGTCAACATCCATGGCCACGGACACAGACACATCAACGAACGCCTCAAGGCACAAATCGACACCCTGGCACACAGCACGCTCCTTGGCCTGGGCAACGTCCCGGCCATCGAACTGGCACACAGGGTCGTCCAACTCTTGGGCGATACACTTGCCACAACTCCGCACGACCTCAACAAGGTGTTTTTTTCCGACAACGGTTCAACCGCCGTAGAGGTGGCCTTAAAGATGGCCTTCGGGTACTGGAAACACGTCGGCGAAACCACACGCAACAGCTTTGTCTGCCTCAACAACGGCTACCACGGCGATACACTCGGGGCGGTCAGCGTGGGCGGGATCGACGTCTTTCATGCCCTGTACGCCCCCCTGTTGTTTAAAACGCACAGGAGTCCTTCGCCGTACTGTTATCGTTGCGAGCTTGGTCTGAGGCCGGATACTTGCAACATGCGATGTCTCGCTCAGATGGAGGCCATACTGAGCACCCGAAGTCACGAAATAGCCGCCGTGATAATAGAACCTCTGGTGCAGGCCGCCGGGGGGATGATCGTGGCTCCGGAGGGGTTCCTGCGCGGGGTCAGAGACCTCTGTCGCAAGTACGACACGCTGCTGATAGCCGATGAGGTGGCAACGGGGTTTGGCAGGACGGGGGCGATGTTTGCCTGTCAGCACGAGGCCGTAGTGCCAGACATTATCTGTCTGTCCAAGGGGTTGACGGGCGGGTACATGCCGCTGGCCATGACCGTGGCCTCACAGAGAATCTTTGATGCCTACCAGGGAGAGTTCAGCCAACTGAAGGCATTCTTCCACGGACACTCCTACACGGGCAATCCCCTGGGGTGTGCGTGCGCCCTTGCCTGTCTGGATGTCTTTGAGACCGAGTGTACGCTTGAGGCCCTCAAGCCCAAGGTCGAACTGCTTGACGGTTGGTTGAGGGACATCGCCGCCAGGTCTGCACGAGTAGGACAGGCACGGGGGATTGGTCTGATGGCGGGGGTTGAGCTGATACAGGATGACACGCCGGCGGAGACCTGTCAGTACGGCCAGAGGATCGGCTGGCAGGTGGCACACAGGGCACGCCAAAAGGGCCTCATTATCCGTCCCCTTGGCAACGTCGTCGTCATAATGCCTCCGCTGGCCATCAGCATGGAAAACCTCGTCTCAATGCTGGCAATCATAGAGGAAGCTATCTCCGAAGTTAGCAGCGTCTGAGAGTTTTCAAATGACAGTGTTGTGCGCAATCATACAACTATGCTACACTGTAATCTGAGTATGGCGTTGCACTATCCGGGATTGTTAATAAGGTATCCTCTAAAAAAAGCATGGTAAGATGGGGTCAAGGGGACTGGTCCCCTTGCGGGGGGGTTCTGAAGGGGGGCGGAGCCGCCCCTTTCTTTCTTTAATTGGGTGATTTACGTTATAGCTACTTATGTTCTTCTGCTTATATGCCAACACGGTGGAAAACACACAGACATAAAAACGGATTGACAGAGCTGATAACGTTGTGGTATAAAAACATGGTGAATTGTTTAGAGTTAGATAAGGAGACCTTCGTGTATGATTGACATTACCATAGCCAGGATAACCCATGTAGAGTGGGAGTATCAGCTTGAACAGGCATTACAGAAAAGAAATCTGGTAATTAATATGAGGCCGTACAATGAATGTGAGCTTGGCATATGGCTCTACAGTACGGCGTTGAAGATGTATCAGGACATTGCTGAGATTGAGTTGCTGGAAAAGGAACACAAGCTATTTCATGTGGCAGCAGAGAAAGTTGCAAAGTGGCATAATTCCCCTAAGATAAGTCCGCGATATGATGCCCAGGCCCAGATGGATTTTGAAGAAGTGCAACAAAAAAGTAAAGAGATAATTTATCTTTTGACAATGCTAGAATTTAAAATGCTTATGAAATACCAATATGGTAGCTCAGGTCTGCAGGTTGATTTTAAAAGTCTCATAAGGAACCCGCTAAAATCATTAACCAATATGATAAAGGGTAAGGGTAATCTCCCCACTGTATCGCAGACCTCATTGGATATGCTAAAAGATGATCTGGTAAAGAAGGGCCTGAAATGAGGCGTGAAATTTTAAGCATAGAGCTTGAAACAAAGATAAAAAATGAAGTGCCGGCGACTGCAATTGCGAGTAAAACTTCACTGAAAAAAGACTGGCTGAAATCTGAAGAGGATGAAGCCTGGAAAGATTTGTAAGCGGAGATGTTCTGCTAATTCATTTTTCATTCAGGATTAAATAGCCTCACGTGAAGGTATTAAACTACGACAGGGTAGTGAGCGGAGTCAGCGGCAGAAAGGCTGCCCATAAGAGGGCACTGGAAGCTGCCCAATCCCCCGGTACGACGATCATCCACAAGGCCAACCAGAGGGAAGAAAAACCAATTGTATCAATTATCCTTCTGGACTGGGAGTGCCGCGAGCACTACAGCTCCCTGTACTGGCTCAACAGACAGGACGTTGAGCGTAGTCAGTACGAGCTTATCTGGGTCGAGTTGTACAATCAGGTGGTGCCCGAAGTGACGGCACAGGTCGATTGCCATATAACATGCGGCCAATCCGGCATGTATCATAAGCACCTGGGTTACAACACGGGGCTGCTCAATGCCCGTGGCGATATCGTGACCATCTGCGACAGCGACGCCATATTCCCGCCCGACTTTATAAGATCGATAACCGAGTCCTTCGAGTACGACGACGCCAAGGGCTGTCAACGTTCCCTGGTACTGATGCACCACGAAATGAGGTCGTCCTTTCTGTTCCCGGAGGGGTTGAAGGAGATCGACGACGTCAGGGACAAGCGGTGGAAGTGGTGGCCGGTAAACCCCAATGCCGGGGCTTGTATGTCCGTCAGAAAGTCCGACGCCATCCGCTATGGCGCCTTTGACGAGCACAGCTCCTACCGGGGATACCTCTGTGGCCCCTACGATCTGGGATGGCGACTGGTCAACGCAGGAATGCCGGAGGTCTGGTACAATCACACAGTCACCGCCCTGTGGCACTACGCACACCCTGACCCCGTTGGCGTAAACGGACTGAGGGCATCCATCAATATCATCTTTGAAAACACATACCCGCACGTAGACTTGCACGCCATAAGGGCCGTAGAGGCGTTTTCTGCCGGCAAGATGTTGCCCCTGCAGGAAAACCCCATAGTCTTTGACATGCGCATCAAAGACAGGGTCATTGGCACCAACTTCGAAGAACGATACGCCGACATGACAGGCCCGGAGGGCTTTCCTCAGTGGTTGCTGTGGATGATGACAGTCGAGTTGTTTATCTCACTGTCGATGAAGGTCATCGTGGTCAACATACTGAAACCGGTAATGATAAAGTCCCTGAAACTCTTGTTGGGCAAAAGACTCTACAACTTCATCAAGACCCTGATCTACGGAGACTACCAACCAATTGACATCAATGCCATGCCCGAAATCATTGAATCCTACCTGACATACAATATTATTGAATTCAGGGGTGTCATCTACGGTATCCCCATGTCCCTGGGAAACGTTGACTTCAAAAGTAAAAAACAACTCAACCGCAAGGAGATCATCAAAGGCTCTACCACCCAAGAGGTCAGGGTAAGGATCGAAGAGTCCGGTCGCTTTGACCCGGAACTGGTACACTCCGTGGAGAGCTATAATATCATTAAATATGGCAAAATGTTTTATGCCCTGCCCATGTCCCTGGGGCAGATCGACTTCACCAATGCGGCACAACTCAATCAACCGGAAATACTCAACGGCACCAGCTTCGATGAAGTCACTGCCCAGATCGAGGAAGTCAATAACCTTGTCCCGGTATATGTATGCCCGTATGAGGCATATTACATTGTACGGTACAGACACGGCCTCTACGCCGTCCCTATGCTGATGGAAAAGGCCGGAGACAATGGCGCTATTAACTACCAGGACGTCTTAAAGGCAAAGACCACCGAAGACCTCATGCAGTTGCTGGAACACAAAGAGGTGATCAAGTGCCAAGATATCGAACAACTAAAGGGCATCATTGACGGCACCGGCCAACTCCATCCCGTTTTGACGTATACGGTTGAGAGCTATAACGTAATCAAGTACAACAAGCTCTTCTACGTCGTACCCACATCCATTGGCGAAATAGACTTCAGCGACGAAAAACAGCTCAAACACGATGCAATAATCAAGGTCGCTGCCTACGATGAGGCCGTAGGTATCGCCAAAGACAGAAACGACCTTTTACCGGCACTGCTCTGCTCGCACAAGCATTATAACGTAGTCAAGTACAACCAAAAAATATACGCCATCCCCTCCTCCCTAGGCAACATCGACTTTACCAATGAAGCACAACTCAACGTTAAAGACATCCTCAAGGGTACCACTCAAGAAGAGGTCATCGCCCTCATAGAAGAGGTCTGTCGCTTTGTCCCGGAACTGATCGATACAATTGATAACTATAACGTTATCAAGTACGACAATGTCTTCTATGGCCTGCCAGCATCCTTGGGTAAGATCGACTTCAACGACAAGACCCAGCTTGAACACAACGATATAATAATTGGCACCACCCTCAAAGAGGTCTTATATCTGATCCGTGAAGCTATTCACATGGTCCCGCTTCTTCTATGCTCTTGCGGACACTATAACATTGTCAGATATCGCTCCGCTTTCCATGCCATACCAAAGTCTCTGCAACGGGCAGACTTTATCTACAAGTCCAAGGTCAACTATCACGACATCCTGCGCGAAAAAACTGAAAAAGAACTTCTGACACTCCTTGAGCATAAGGATGTGCTCCATGCCACTTCCGATGAGGAACTAAAGGCCATAATCAATGAGATAGGCCGATTTCAGCCGGAACTGGTGGATTCCCTTGCAGGCTATAACGTGGTCAAATACAAAAAGCTGTTCTATGCCCTGCCCAAATCCCTCGGAGGCATTGACTTCACCGATGAAACCCAGACAGACAACGACAGGATAATTAAAAGCGCCATCTACGATAAAGTGTTACACGCAATCCAACAACGCGACGATGTCACCCCGGAGCTTCTCTGCCCCTATGAAGACTATAATATCATCATGTACAAAGATGTCCTCTATGCCGTCCCCAAGTTTCTGGGCGCAGTGGACTTCACCAAAAAATCCCAGATCAATCGCAAAGAAATCTTAAAGGCAAAGACAAAAGAAGAATTACTCTATTTGTTTGTAAAGACTCTAAACAGACAATGGCATTTAGATGAGTATCAGGATTGAGTATAACGGGGGCAAGGGGACTGGTTCCCTTGCAGGGGGGTCTGAGGGGGCCAGGAGCGCATTGAGCCGGGGGGCGCTGCCCCCTCCTGGAGCGAAAAAGAAGCAGAGCCGCCCCCTTCTTTCTTCTTGTAACAAGGAGTTGAGTTTCCATGGGGAGTCCTGGAATAGTGCCCATGGTGGGTACTTCTCTGATCCGGCTGTGACCATACCCTTGATCGATAAACTCACACAGACCATCCACAGGACATCCCCGGACGTCGTGGCAGACCTTGGCGGCGGTACAGGCTATGTACTGCAGAGGCTGCGCCAGACCCTGACAGACCAGAACATAAGACTTGTCAACGTAGATACCTCCGAAAAACAACTGCAGGCCAATCCCGGCTCTGCCATACTGACTCTAAACCGATGCCTCAGCGACGTCAAACGTGAGGACTTGATCGCTGACGATGGTTCTTTGCTCTTTGTCATGCGCAGCGTGCTACACTACTTTGGCGCCGAGGGACTGCTGCCACTACTGAAACACCTGCGCTTGCAGATAAAGCCAGGTGAATACTTCATCCACCAGACTGCCTGCTTTGAGGACGAACAGGGCAAGGAGATCATGAACCTCATCTTCAGCCACTTTGGGGTTGATAAGTGGTTTCCCACGGTTGCAGAGTTGACGGATATCCTACAGGGACTGGGGTGGGCTGTGCGCTGCGTTGAACATACCGACAGCCTGCTGCTAACCTCGGAGGAGCTATCCAGACGTTATCTGCTTGACGCAGTGGATGTGGAGGCAATTGTCAGCGATGTCACGACCTGCTATGGCGACAGACCGGGTGTCTGCGACGTCTTTGTACGCAAAGAGACCGGCTTTGACGCTTTTCTGCACTACAAGGTCTTTGAATGTCAGGCAGTCTGAGGCAATGGTGGGATCGGCACATTGAAGACAAGGTGTTCCCTGAGGTTATGCAGTGGGGGATGTATGTCTTTGTCGTGTTGATGTATGCCGGTAAGTTTGGGACTTTTAAGGCGCTGGCCTTTTACATCCCTGCCTCCGTGTGGTTTATCAGGTGGATAATAAAAAAAGAGACTGGAGTACGACTGTATGACCCCGTGCTTGTCTGCCTGCTGCTGTTTACGCTCTCTGCCGTTGTCTCATCCCTGTTAAACGCCAATCACGCCTCTTCGCTCGTGGTGGTCAAAAAGAACTATATCAAGGTCGTCCTGCTCTACTGTATCATTGTGGCAGCCTTCAGCGACACCGACAGACTAAAGAGGCTTGCCCTTGTCATGGCCTGGACGGCTGTGGCGTACATCATCGCCGCATTTTACGAATTAGCCGTAGACCTCATCACAGACGGACGGATCGCTTATCTCGATATCAGATACTTTGCAACGATCATCGTGTACTTTTTCCCGTTTGCCCTCATGAAGTACATAGAAAGCCAGGGACACAGGCGAATATTGTGGATTATGCCCGTGATTGCATCGGTCATAGCGCTCATCATTATCAGCGTCAGGGCAAGCTGGCTGGGCATTGCGGTGGTGTTCGGTATCTGGATGTACTTTCTGAGGGGCGTATTCTTTAAGAGGGTCAACCTTATATTGACCTCGGCGGCAGTGTTGTGTCTTGTTACGGCAGCGTTGTTGATCTTTCCAAGCCAGTACAGACTCATAAAGGGACACACACTGGAGACGGTCCAGATGTCGCAGAGGTTTGCCCAGTGGCAGGTGTTTCTGTCGATGTCAGGGCAACGGCTGCTCTACGGTCACGGTCTCAACCAGGACGACGCCACAGAACACTACCGGCAGTCCTTCAACCACCTCTACGGCAGATTCCCCACAAAGGACGAACGCACCACGGCACACAATCAATTCCTCACCATCCTGTACCAGCACGGGATTGTGGGGCTTGTCATCTATACGTTTACTATTGGCATGGTCTTGATGCAATTGTACAGGCGGATTATCTCAGATGGCGCAGGGATTGATTCATACGTGGGGATAGCCGTCTTTTCGGCGATCATCGCCGAATACGGATTGCGCACGCTCTTTGAGGACAGAAACATCATCCCCCTTGGCGTACTGGCGGGCATGGCAGGTGCCTTTACCTCGACAACCGGAAATGGTGATAAGCAGAAGAGCATAAGTAGCTATAACGTAATTCACCCAATTAAAGAAAGAAAGGGGCGGCTCCGCTTCTTTGTCGCTCCAGGTCGCACCTGGCCCCTTCAGAACCCCCCGCAAGGGGACCAGTCCCCTTGACCCCATAAAAGGCTGGTGATGTTATACATGTTTATGCTCGATTACTTAAACATCTTGCCCGTAGCTACCTATGTACAAACAGCAAAAAAAGTTAGGAATACAGGCATATAAACAGAATATAAGGATGTGGTGTAAAGGTGGATAAAAAAGAAAATATGTTAAAGATAAAACAATCCCTGACACTGTTGTATGTAGAGGATGAGACAATGGTTAAAGAAGCCTCTGTAAAATCATTAAGGAGGAGATTTAAAGAGGTGTATACGGCAAACGATGGCAAAGAAGGACTTGAGTTATATAAGAAATACAAACCGGATATAGTGTTAACCGATATCTTGATGCAGGCACATAGTGGTCTTGAAATGATCAAACAGATAAGGGAGATAGACAAGAATGTCCTTGTCGTTGTAATTACAGCCCTTACTGAAAGCATTTACCTAAAACAGGCAGAAGAATTAGGATATTTCGTAAAACCACTTAAGGAAGAGCAGTTTTTAGAATTGCTCTACAATCTGTCTCTTGGTTTGATTAACTACGGCAATGATTGAAATAAAAGGTTATAGGGTTGTTTCAAAAATAGAGGAAAACACCAACAGTGTTGTCTATCGTGCCATTGGTCTTGAAGATGATATTGCTGTGATTATAAAATTGCTCAGAGACGAGTATCCTACTCAAAACTCCATAACCAGGTATAAACAGGAATATGAAATAACTTCCAGGATAAATCTCAAGGGGACGATACACTCGCGCAAACTGATAAAGTATAAAAACACCCTGGCCATTGTATTTGAGGACATTGGAGGACAATCGTTGAAAACATTATCCAGGGCTAAGGACTTCACTGTGAAGGATATTTTATTGATAGGTTGTAAGATAGCCGATGCCTTGGGAGAAATACACGCCGCCCGCATAATACATAAAGACATAAATCCATCCAACATAGTGCTGAACCCTGATACTGGACAGATTAAGATAATAGACTTTGGGATATCCACGGTTTTATCAAGACAGGAGACTGACATCTCACCCCCTGAGCTGATCGAAGGGACATTGGCATATATATCTCCGGAGCAGACCGGGAGGGTGAACATGTCTGTTGACTATCGCACGGATTATTACTCACTTGGTGTGACACTATATGAGCTGTTATGCCACAGACTCCCCTTTGCCATGGATGACCCGATGGATATAATCTTTTCTCATATCACCAGAGAGCCTGCACCGCCACATGAGATCAATCCTGACATGGCAGTGCCTGTATCGGATGTCATTATGAAATTGCTGAAGAAATCCCCTTCTGACAGGTATCAGAGTGCATATGGGATAAAGGCAGACCTGGACAATTGTATAAGACTATTAAATGGTGACATATCAACTTTTGTCCTTGGACGGTATGAAGTACCCCATAAACTACAGGTATCTCAAAGCCTCTATGGTCGGGACAACGAGTTGTCTTATATGGTCAAGAGATACGGCGAGGTATCCATTGGCGGGTGTGAGATGATGCTTGTCTATGGATACTCCGGTATAGGTAAGACATCGTTGATAAGGCAGTTGTATAGGCCGATATCAACCAATCGGGGGTATTTCTTATCGGGTAAGTTTGACCAGTTTCAAAGAGACATACCATGCAGCGCTATCGTGAGTGCATTCAGGGGATTGGTGAGACAAATACTCTCAGAGAGCAGACAACAGTTAAACAGATGGCAGGAAAGATTCAGGCAATCTCTGGGAAAAAACGGACAGATCATCATCGACGTTATTGCCGAGATGGAACTTATCATCGGAGAACAACCCCCTGTGCAGGAACTGCCTCCCGTTGAGGCACAGAACCGTTTTAATGAGGTCTTCACCGCTTTTATCAGACAGTTTGCCCAGAGAGAGCATCCGCTGGTTATCTTCCTGGATGACTTGCAGTGGGCGGATGCCTCATCGCTTAAACTTATTGAACTGTTGATGCTCAACAGGGAAATAGGCTATCTCCTGTTTATAGGGGCTTACAGAGATAACGAGGTAACCCCAACACATCCGCTGATACTCACTGTTGACCGGCTAAAAAAATCAAACGCTATTATTAACACTATCAACCTTGGCCCCCTTAGCAGGGCAGACGTCACACAATTGATAACCGATACCCTCCGGAGTCAAAATGGGGATGTCTCAGACCTGGTTGACATAATTATACGTAAGACGTTGGGTAATCCGTTTTTTATCACCCAGTTCCTGAAACGCCTGTATGAAGATGGCCTTGTAAAGTTTATTCCCTATGACGCTGATAACTCAACAGAAGAAGGATTCGGGTGGGTTTGTGATATTGCATCAATAACTCAGACTGACATAACTAATAATGTCGTTGATCTCATGGTAGACAAATTAAAAAGACTTCCCCAATTGACACAACATGTCCTGAGCATGGCAGCGTGCATTGGGAACAAGTTTGACCTCGACACCATATCCATTGTTACAGAGACGCAATCAACAGAGGTATATAAACAGCTGACACATGCAATTGACGAAGAGTTGATCCTCTGCACGTCACCCCTTGAAATAACAAAAGAGGATATCCTGATCGCTAAACCAATAATAATGAACTTCAAGTTCTTACACGACCGTGTACAACAGGCAGCATACGCCCTCTTAGATCAAAGCAAGATAGAGTCCATACATTACAGCATAGGCAGACGCCTTATTGAACACATTGGCAGAGAGATAACTGACAGAGATATATTTACTGTAGTAGAGCACCTCAATAAGGGCAGGTCTCTCATCTCATCCCCGCAGGAATTGGCAGAACTATGCAGGTTAAACCTCCAGGCAGCAAAAAAGGCAAAGGAATCCACTGCATACCAGGCATCTCTCTCTTACCTGCAATCCGGTATGGAGATGCTGTCCGATTCTATCTGGGACAGTAACTACGAACTGGCAAAGGAGACATATAAGGAGAGGGCGGCGGTTGAATATCTCAATAACAATGACAGCCTGTCAGAGAAATACATATATGCCGCCCTGGAACACATCAAGACCTCGATAGAAAAGGCGGAACTCCTAAACATCCTAATAGTACAGTATACGATGAGGGCAAGATACAAGGACGCCATTAAAACGGCCAGAGAAGCCCTCCATCTTGTCGGCATAATGCTGCCACAAGACGATGATGACCTTGTAGTGGCAAGGGATGAGCAACTGCGCATGATTATGGAAATGATGGGGGACAAGACAATACGCTCACTGATGGACTTACCAGCAATGACAGACAAGGGCAAGATAATTGCGATGAGATTACTGACAAGCCTTGGCCCTCCCTGCTACCGTAGCCACCAAAGGCTCTGGGCAATTATTATCCCAATAGAGGTAGGTCTTTGTCTCAGATACGGCGACGTCTCTTCAGCCACTTATACATACCCATCCATTGGAGGGTTGTTTGGTTATGTCTTTAACGATTTTAAATCAACGGCGGAGTATGCCGTGCTTACCGAGCAACTGTGCAAGAAATATAACAACCCATCCGACAGGAGCGTGGCGTATTTAATGATAGGCAGCTCGCTAAGACCGTGGTATAAACACCTCAGGCACGCCGAACAAGACTATAACGAAGCGTATCAGGCCGGTCTGGAATCCGGCAACTTACAATATTCAGGGTATGCCTTTGGGCACAAAACCTATTGCATGTTTTACTATGGCAAACCCCTTAACGAGCTGGAGGAGGAGTTGCCAAAATTAATTGAGTTCAGTCAAAAGAGACAAAACAGATGGGCTATAGATTTAATAACAGGCGTTGAGATAATAGTCTCCACCTTGCGAGGAACAACGGATGGAGTATTAAGGTATAATGAGATAACAGAGGACGAATACCTGCACCAGTGTGCCGCAAATGTCAACACACAAGTCTTGTGCATATACTATATACTTAAGATGCAGATTCTTTATCTGAGTGGCAAATTCACAGAGGCGTTGACTGCATCGGAGGAAATCGAAAAGAGAATTATCTCGGTTGCAACACAGAGCCTTTTACCAACTGCCGAGTATAGGTTTTATCACGCCCTTGTTATCGCCTCTCTATATACAAGTGGTTCTGAAGAAGACAAGACACGTTACATGCAACAGCTAATTTCAAGTCAACAACAGATGCGAATATGGGCTGATGGGTGCCGGGAGAATTTTCTCCATAAATATTACCTTATAAGCGCAGAGATTGCCCGCATCAACGGACAGGACATGGAGGCAATAAGCCTGTACGAACAATCAATCCAGTCTGCCAAAGACAATGGGTTTATACAGGTCGAGGCACTCGCCAATGAGCTGATGGCAAGGTTTTGGCTGCAAAAAGGCAACAACAATATAGCAAGACTCTACATAAACGAATCGGCCTATGCCTACTCCATGTGGGGTGCAAGATACAAGGTGCATCATCTCAAGACAGGACATCCGGCCCTGTTTGAATCAATAAAGGAGACACAACGTCAGGACTTCCTTGTACGGCCACCGGTTATCCATACAACAGCAAGCAGCGTGGTGGGATATGACCTGGCCTCTATAATGAAATCCACGCAGGTCATTACAAGTGAAATGAACTTGGATAAACTGTTGCCCAAGATGATGAAAATCATTATGGAGACTGCCGGGGCACAGCGAGGGGGCATATTATTTTTATCCGATGGGCAGCTATATATGGAGGCGTTTGCAAATTCGCAAGACATACAGGTATTAAACTCCATACCACTAAGCAGCAAACATGATTCTATTACTTATGGTATCTCCGGGGATATAGTCCGCTATGTTGCCAATACAGGTGAGGTTGTCATTGTCCATAACGCTTCCGAGGATGAACGATTTGCAAGCGATCCCTACATCAGCAAGAATCATCCACAGTCCATATTGGCATTACCTGTTATCCATACAGACAGGACTCTAGGTGTTGTATACCTTGAAAACAACCTGATGACGGGGGCATTTTCCGCTAATCGTATAGATGTCCTGAATATACTCGTCCCTCAAATGGCCATATCCATAGAAAATGCACATTTATATAAAAAATTAAAGCAAATGAATGAAACCCTGCAATACAGGATAGATGAAGAGGTCAATATAAGCAGGCAAAAAGACTTCATCCTTATAAATCAATCAAAGATGGCATCCCTTGGCGAGCTGTTAATAAACATAGCCCATCAATGGAGACAACCCATGAATGTCATCAGCACACTGATGTTTGAGATACAGGATGCCTATGACTACGGTGAGTTGAACAGGGAATATTTATACGAAACGCTGGATAAGGCCTCCTCGCAGATACAATATATGTCCGGTGCAATAGATCATTTCAGAGACCTGTACAAGACAACATCGGCACACGAGGCATTTGAGATAAGAGCCTGTATAGATGAGGCGGCATCGTTTGTCTATGACCAGCTAAAGTCGCAAAACATAACACTCAGGTTTGGCTGCTGTCTGCATAAAGGGGTCTTTGAAAAGGCATCATTAGTGTCGTGTTGTAGTGAAAACAGAATTGTATCTCATAAGAATGAGCTTATGCAGGTGTTGTTAAGTCTGATAAATAACGCCGCGGATGCCATTGTTGAAAAAAGGTCTAAGGATGCCTTAAAATGGGAAGGGATAATTGATATCTCTTTTTGCAGGATAAATGGTACAATCCGTATAGAGATCAGGGACAATGGTGGAGGTATCCCTGATGCCATACTTGACAGGATATATGAGCCATATTTTACTACAAAGTTCAAAAAACAGGGCACGGGACTGGGATTATATATGTCAAAGATGATAATCGAATCAAACATGGACGGCAAGATATACGGCCAAAACGTCAAAGACGGCGCTATGTTTACAATTGAGTTAGAGTGTATATGACATATTCTTTCAATGCCTCAAGTTCGACAGCATCTTTGTCCATTTTCCTGAAAATGGTGGTGCTGTGTGTATTGTTGATAGACATCTTTGTTGCAACAATGGCTATGGTCTCTTTGCACAACAGCAAACGCCAAACAGAACAGAGGGCTGCTGTTACTTCCCAGAATCTGTCACAGGTGCTTGAGCAGTACATAAGCGGGTTTATTGGCAGAATAGACCTGGTTTTGATAGACGTTGCAGATGAGCTCAAGGCAGGTACGGTTGACGGTAGTGAGGTAACCTCGTCTCTTGGCAGACACCAGGCATACCTGCCTGAGCTTGAGAGCCTGAGGGTAACAGATGCACAAGCGACAGTGAGGTACGGCCTCGGTGTGTCACAAGGCTCCAGAGTAAACCTCTCAGACCGTGACTTCTTCATTGCCGCAAAGGGTGATCCAAAGTCGAACCTGGTGATATCAAAACCGATATTTGCACGCATCAGCAAAAAGTGGGTAATCGCTCTTTCCAGGCGTATTGATACCCCTGAGGGAGCCTTTGACGGTATTGTTTATGCAAACATAGCGCTGGAGCATATAATCAAAGTTTTTGCATCTGTAGATATTGGTCCCCACGGAGGGATCAGTTTACGTGATAGGGAAATGGCAATCATCGCCAGATATCCTCAGCCAAAAGATATTGGCAGCGATATCGGAAGCAAGAAAATATCGCCTGATTTGAGAAGGCTCTTTGAGGCCGGTCAAACGTCAGGGACGTTTTTTACACCGACCAGCTTTGATGATATGCCCAAATATGTCTCTTACCGCAAGATAGGCAATTATCCACTTTACGTTACTGTAGGTATTGCCGCTGAGGATTATCTTAAGCAATGGAGGCATGAGCGCATCGTAACGTTGGTGATGGTAAGCATATTCATACTTGGGACCCTTGTGTTTTTGTACATGGTTTACAAGTATGTCAACTACCGCAGGCAGACAGAGGATGCCCTGAACATGAAGACAATACAGCTTGAATCTATGACCATAAAACTGGAAAAAATGGTTACTCAGGAGACAACACTCAGGATTCAAAAAGAACAACTGTTGATTCAACAATCCAAGATGGCAACCATGGGTGAAATGATGGCAATGATAGCCCATCAGTGGAAGCAGCCCTTAAACGCATTGGCTTTAAACGTATTTGACATAAAGGATGCATATGAGTACGGTGAACTCAACAAGGAATATTTAGATAACATGGTAAGGACATCAAAGGAACAGATCAACTTTATGGCAAAAACGATTGATGACTTCAGGAACTTCCTGTTACCTGACAAAGAGAAGATATCTTTTAACGTAAGAGGCGTAATTGATGATCTGTTGTATATGTTTGGAGGCTTATACAGGAAAAACAACATAGAGATATCAGCAGAAACAACAACTACAGGGGCAGTTTTGATCTCTGCGGGTTATCCGAATGAGTTAAAACAGGTTGTCCTTAATATAATCAATAATGCAAGGGACGCAATACTGAGCAGACGTCAAGGAGGTATACCAGACCTTGTGGGACAGATCAAGATAGTCATCTCCGAATCTGATGATGATATTTATGTCTCAATAACTGACAACGGTGGAGGAATACCTCAAGATATAATAGGTAATATCTACGAGCCGTATTTCTCAACAAAAAAACAACAAGGAGGCACAGGACTTGGGCTTTACATGTCAAAGATAATAATAGAAACAAGTATGGGTGGTAAATTATCAGTTAGAAATCTTGATAACGGTACGGAGTTTACAATAACAATGAAAAAAGCAGTCGTAGCAAACGCATTGTGAATAATATAGCAGATTTCGATTGGATTAAATACAAAACACACGGCATTTTTACGGGGTCAAGGGGACTTCTTAGTGCCAGGGGCGGCTCGCCCCTCCCCTTGCGGGGGGTTCTGAAGGGGGCCAGGTGCGACCTGGAGCGAAAAAGAAGCGGAGCCGCCCCTTTCTTTCTTGTATTGCACACAATCGAAACGCGCTATAAATTAATTATGGGCAGGTACTTAAAATGACAATCTTCTATCCCGTGCCTGAGTTCATATGTGCAACGCAGGCCAGGTTCATACAGATCATGAACACCGCCAACTCCATTGCCAGGGCCGGTCATGTGGTCAAACTGCTCTGCGGCAGGCAGCTCGGACAGCACGCCGAGGACATATTCAGGTACTACGACCTGCACCCACACCCAAACATAGAACTAGTGTTTCTGCCGATCGTGCGCAGAAATATATCGTGGTTGCCATTTTCTTTTGGGATGTTGTTTAAGTTCACGCTGTTTTTTTACCTGTTGTTACACACCGGCAGTGGGGTAATCTTTGTCAGACACCCGAAGTTGGCCGCCTTTCTGCTCAGGATCAAGTCTCTTGTGAGGATGCCGGTTGTCTTTGAGGCACACGAAATATTTCACCGCACCACGGAGAGACCTAAAAAGCAACATCGCCTCAAGAAAACAGAGTCCTACATATACGGCAACGCCGACGGTGTAATTACGATATCAAACCTCCTGAGGGAAGAACTATTGCTTTTGTTTCAACTGCATGACAAGCCAATAGTGACGATCCCCAATGCCGTCAGGAGCGAAATCCTCAATACCGCTGATGCTGTGGGGGCAGGCACTGCCGTTAAGGATGGCCTGCTCTATGCCGGAGGGCTTTATCCGTGGAAGGGCGTTGATGTGTTGATCAAGGCGATGGCGTTTATCCCCGGTGAGGTGTTGACAATCGTTGGCGGTGGCGACAGGCTGGATGAGTTGAAGCAACTTGCCGCAGACATTGGTGTTGCAGAACGGATTGTCTTTACGGGATACGTAGAGCAGAGTCAACTGGTGGGGTACCTGTCCCGTGCGCGGATTGCCATAATCCCCAACATCCTGCACAAGCCCTCGATACACTCATCGCCACTGAAGATGTTTGAATTCATGGCCCTGGGGCTGCCCATTGTGGCATCCAACATCCCCGGCATAACGGATGTACTCACGGACAAGGTCAACGTGTTGCTGTTTGAACCGGGCAATGTCATGCAACTGGCCACATCGGTCAGACATCTCATCGACAATCCCGCCTACGCCGCCGAAATTGCCACCAATGCCAAGACCCTTGCCGGCGACTATACCTATGACAAGCGCGCCACACAGATCATGGACTTCATCACAAGTGTTGTTGAGCGTGGGACAACACACCAATGACTGACAGGTTGCCTGTATCCGTTGTTATCGTCACCAAGAACGAGGAACTTAACATTGCCGGTGCGCTTGAAAGTGCGTGCATGGCACAGGAGATCGTCATTGTCGATGACTACAGCACGGACAGGACAGTGGACATATGTCGGGCATACAACGCCAGGGTATATCAGAATCACTGGCAGGGGTTTGCACAACAGAAGCAGCTTGCCATAGACCACGCCCAGGGCCCTTGGGTGTTCCTCCTTGACTCCGATGAGCGAGTGACCCCTGCCCTTGTGCAGGAACTGGGGCAGGTGTTGACGGAAGCAGCGTATGACGGCTTCTACGTCCCACGCAAGAACTTCTTCCTGGGCAAGTGGATCAAACACGGCGGATGGTGGCCAGATAACACCCTCCGACTCTTTAAGAAGGACAAGGCCCACATGCACCAGCGTCAGGTACACGAAAAGGTGCTCCTCGATGGTCGGACAGGTAATCTGCGCAATCCCATCGAACACTACTCATACAAGGACATATCGGACTTCATCAGGCGGATGGACGTTTACACTGCCCTTGCAGCCGAGGAGGTTGTCAAGGCGCCCGTAAGGTCATACGCATTTGCCTTTACGCTCAAACCCCTTGCGATGTTTCTGAAGATGTATGCTATGCGTCTGGGGTTTCTTGATGGCGTGCGAGGGTTTATCCTGGCCGTGCTGTATGCCTTTTATACGTTTTTGAAGTACCTCAAGGCCTGGGAAAAAGAAAGTGGTGGTGAAAAGAAATTGTAAAAAATGCTATATACTGAAATGACGCAGGTTTTTTCAGGCATGATATTTGATAACAAGATAATGGGGTCAAGGGGATTTCTTCGTGGCCGGGGCGCCTCGCCCCTCCCCTTGCAGGGGGTTCTGAAGGGGGCCAGGAGCGTCCTGGAGCGACAAGAAGCGGAGCCGCCCCTTTCTTTCTTGTATGCGAGCAATTTTGATACCCGAAAAAACTCGAATCCGATCAGTATACTTAATTTGCCAATGTCCCTGAAGGACGTACACGTCTGAATAGATTGTGAGATTTCGACCACAAGGGCCTTGGCCTTAGCGGAGTCCTCCTGCCTGAGAGGCACGTGGCGGAGGGTCTCCAGTGCTCGCCCGATTTCGTTAAGCTCATTTTCCAGCCTCTGATATCTGTGTTGCATGATCCGAGGTGTTATAAATTTATGTTTTGCTGTTTACTTTTCCCTAATAAATTCATAGATGTTGAGGTAATGTTGTGCGGGATTGTTCCATGAGTAGTCGTAGTTCATGCAGGTAATCATGGCCTCTCTGAATCGCTCCGGGAACTCGTAGTATAGTCCGACGGCGCGGTGCATGGCGTGTTCGAGTGCCTCGTTGGTGGCCTCGTAGAAGACGTAGCCGTTGCGTTCGTTTTCGGGTTTGTCGGAGTGGTTGATGTCAAAGACGGTGTTAGCGAGTCCTCCGGTGCCACGGACTATGGGGATGGTGCCGTACCTCATGGCGATCATCTGTGTCAGACCGCAGGGTTCAAACATGCTGGGGATAACTATCATGTCTGCCCCGGCGTATATGAGGTGCGACAGGGCGTCGTCGTAGGATATCTCAAGGTGACAATCGGGGTTGTCGTTGAATGTGCGCTTGAGGTGGCAGAACTCTTCGTTGACGGCATATTCCGGGCTTGAACCCAGGAGGACAAACTGCCATCCGCAGTGCATAGCATAAAACATGGCCTGCTTGATGAGGTGAACGCCCTTCTGGTGGTCAAGGCGTCCGATGACGCAGATGATCGGCTTGAGTTCATCCCTGAGCAGGAGTCTGTGTCTGAGGGCTGCCTTGTTGTTGTACTTATCGTCGATGTTGTTGACGCCGTATCTGGATGGTATGTGCGGATCGATTTCGGGATTCCATATGTCGTAGTCGATGCCGTTGAGGATGCCTCCGAACTTGCCCTGGTTTGAATGCAAGGTGTGTCCGAGGCCATAGCCTTGGTCGGAGTGTCTGATGTCCCAGGCGTACATGGGCGAAACGGTGGTGACAAAGTTGGAGTAGACGATGCCGCCCTTCATGAGATTTATAGCATAGGGGTTGTGGTCATCCTGGATGCGGTCGCTTCTGTGGTACTGTCCAGGGTCGAGGCCGACCTCTCTGAGGATGTGATCGCTGGTTGTCCCCTGGTGTTTGAGGTTGTGCAGGGTGTAGCACACGCGCGGGTGGGTCATGCCCAGGTGTTGGTAGATGCCGTACAGCAGCACGGGAACCAAACCGGTTTGCCAGTCATGGCAGTGGATGACGTCGGGGTGTTTGCCGGCCTTGAACATGAACTCCAGGGCGGCCCGACAAAAGAACGCAAATCGTTCGGCATCGTCATAGTGCCCGTAGAACAACCCGCGGTTAAAGAAGTTCTTATCGGCGTGCGGGTCTATGAAGAAACACTTCCGCCCATGGACAAAGCCAAAGTACACGGTGCAGTGTATCCAGTGCTCAAAGTATGGAACCCACAGGCCGTTAAAGACCTCCTGAAAGCCCCATATCTGGTCATACCACATGCAGTCGTACTTGGGCAGGATGATCTCCACTGAATGGCCCCTAATCTCAAGCTCACGGCTTAAACCATACACCACGTCCGCAAGCCCTCCCACCTTGGCTACAGGTGCGATCTCCGGCGATATCATAACTATATACATAACAAGTTGGCTCCTTTTACTGCTTACTTAACTTTGCCTTGGTTCTTCGTGGACTACACAAAGCAATTTATTATATACAAACTCAGGTGTATAAATAAAGGCAATTTTTTCACCGATTAAACGGACGGCAAGTTTCTCTCCGCCAAGATTTTTTGCAGGATGCGATGAGCATTTTATTGTTGACATTTGGATTAACATATGTTACACCACCAGTAATTTAATCAGATTGCGTCGTAATATGACGTATCACAAGCTTTATATGGAACATGTCAAGCCTTACCATATATTAGCTTTCATTAAAAAAGGATATGGAAGGGCGTTTTATTATCATTAAGAAAGGATATGTTATTGTTAAATATTTGACATGTTTGTAGTTATTCTTTTGAAGG
>NZ_JABXWD010000150.1 GCF_019173545.1 Candidatus Magnetobacterium casense
TTCAGGCATGATATTTGAGTGTGAAATAATGGGGTCAAGGGGGCTGGCCCCCTTGCGGGGGAGGTCTGAGGAGGGGGCGGAACCGCCCTCCTTCTTTCTTTTACCGTGAAATATAAAGAAGATACAGAAAAACAATGAATGCGCTGAGGTTTGAGGTAAACGCAGAAGAAAAGCTATTTGATCTTTCTGAGGAATTAACAGGAAAGACCTATTGTCCCTCCCGCGCTGTCTGTTTCATCTTGGAGAGACCCAAGATGCGGGAAATAATAGCGGCTGACTTCAGGGACAGGATTGTACATCAACGGCAAACACCGGATGCACATGGAGCGCGGCAAGCAATGTCGGCTGGCTTACGGTATCCCCGACGAGCGGTACAGGTTCAGGAACGGTTACATACACGGCAACAGCGAATACATCCACAAGCCAACGCACAGGGACGCTAACTATCGCAGGACAGGCGTTTACGGTTACACAGGACGGCGTATCTTGCAGCTATACACTCTCCCCAACGAGCAAGACCTTCACCTCGGCAGCAGGCACTGGCAGCGTGAATGTAACCACAACCAGCGCTTGCCAGTGGACAGCGACCAGCAATGCCGACTGGCTAAAAATAACATTCAACACCTCCGGCTACGGCACTGCCACCGTAAACTATTCCGTCACGGAGAACACGGGCGATGCACGCACCGGGACTTTGACAATCGGCGGGCAGACCTTTCCCGGTGTCCCCGGCAACTGGAAGGCAAAGGCAATAGCCGATTTTGACGGCGACGGCAAGACCAACGTATTGTGGCAGAACACCGGCAATGGCGACGTCTACGTCTGGTTCATGGATGGCACAACGATAACATCCGGCAGCGGGTACGTGGTCAATGGTATGCCATCGGAATGGCAGGCGAAGTAGGCAATAAAGAAGAGCAGCTCCGCCCCCTCACCCCTCTTCTTGCTTTGTTGATTGTGGATTGATTATACAGTCGAACCATTACGTCAAAAAAACCTGCCTGTTGACAAGCGTGCCCTATATTGATTATCATCTTACATCTTAGCCAATCATTGCTGATTGAAAAATATTAGATATGGAGGTATATATGGCAAATGTCAGTTATAAGGAACTTGGCCTGGTAAATAGCAAAGAGCTTTTCGAGAAGGCCGTCAAGGGAGGCTATGCCATCCCGGCGTACAATTTTAACAACATGGAACAACTACAGGCAATCATCATCGGGTGCGTGGAGACAAAATCCCCCGTCATCCTTCAGGTGTCAAGCGGCGCCAGAAAGTACGCCAACCAAACGCTGCTGAGATTCATGGCCATGGGGGCCGTCCAGATGATGAAGGACATGGGTGGTAACATCCCAATCGTCCTGCACCTGGACCACGGAGATACCTTTGAGCTTTGCAAGTCGTGTATAGATACGGGATTTTCTTCGGTAATGATCGACGGCTCACACCACCCCTATGAAAAAAACGTCGAGTTGACAAAGCAGGTCGTCCAGTACGCCCATGACCACGACGTCACCGTCGAAGGCGAACTCGGCGTCCTGGCCGGTATCGAGGACGACGTCTCCTCGGAAGTCAGCCACTACACCAAACCCGAAGAGGTCGAGGACTTCGTAAAACGCACCGGTGTAGACTCCCTGGCCATCTCCATCGGCACCTCCCACGGGGCATACAAGTTTAAGGTCAAGCCCGGCGAGGAACCACCGCCTCTGAGATTTGACATCCTCGAGGAAGTGGAACGCCGCATCCCCGGATTCCCTATCGTCCTGCACGGAGCATCATCGGTCATCCCGGCCTACGTTGACATGATAAACCAGTACGGCGGAAAGATCGACAACGCCGTCGGCGTACCCGTCTACCAACTGCGAAAGGCAGCCGCATCTGCCGTGTGCAAGATAAACATCGACAGCGACGGCAGACTCGCAATGACCGCCATGATCAGAAAGGCCTTCGCCGAAAATCCAAAGGAGTTTGACCCACGCAAGTACCTCGGACCGGCACGCGAGGAACTCGTCAAGATGATCAAGGAGAAAAACGAACAGGTACTTGGAAGTGCCGGAAAGGCATAAGCAATAAAGGCATCACGTTAACTCGTATGCCCCGGACACGCACATTCTAACACCGGTGCATAAAGAGACCCCCCAGGAATACTGCACGCCGCACACACATGTGGCAGGGTGGGTCTCTTTCCTCCGAATATGGTAAAAGAACTGTTGCTCATAGACGACGACATGGCAGCCGCTGTTGCAGCGGAACAAGCCCTTGCACCGATGGGATTCACCATCCGTCACAGCCCTGACCTTCAGTCTGCCCTGCAGATGCTCAGGGCCACAGACCAGATCGTGTTGCTCAAGACGTCTATGCCACAGAGTAGCGGTCTTGATGTCCTGTTGAGGGTGCGCTCCGTGTATCCGGACTCCACCGTGATCGCCCTCTGTGCCCACGGCGACTCACATGCGGCCACACTCAGGGCCGGGGCCTTTGCCTGTCTCAATGTGCCAACCGACGTTGAAGAATTAAAGGTGGTTGTCGAAAAGGCCGCCCAGGATATGGCACAACGCCTGGAACTGTCACGCCTGCGGGCACTGCACTGCACACGAGACCTCAACCCGTTAACGGGCAAGAGTAAAAAAATGGCCAAAGTGCTAAAGGACATGGAACGTGAGGCCTCAAACCATGGAGCGACGCTCATCGAAGGCGAGTGTGGCACCGGCAAGGAGTTCATAGCCAGGGCCATACACAACTTGGGCAGCCGAAGGGATGGCCCCTTCGTTTCCGTCAACACGACCGCCATCCCCGGAGAACTGCTCGATGCAATGCTGTTTGGCGAACTCAACGATCCCCTGAGACAACGGCACACGCCCGTTGCATGTGGTCGTCTTGCCCGAACCAACGGCGGCACCATCTTTATCGACGAAGTGTCAAAGCTCGACCTCGCTCTACAGCAGAGACTGTTGAGCTTTATCAGTACCGGTCAGTATATTCCCGTTGGTGGGACTTCTGCCGTTGTTGCCGACGTCCGCGTCATAGCCGCCACCAGTAAGGACCTCAAAGGGGCCGTTACCGGGGCCACGTTCAACCCCGAACTCTATGACCTCCTGCACAGACACGAAATAAAACTGCCCCCCCTGCGAGAACGCAAGGAAGACATCCTGCCCATAGCGGAACACTTCCTGGAGTCCTCCCGGCGCAAGTACGATACAGACATAAAGGAATTCTCTGATGCCGCCAAGGCACTCATGTTAAACTACCGCTGGCCCGGCAACGTCAGCGAACTCAAGCGAACCGTCTTTCGTGCGGCAGCCTTATCGGAGGGCGCCATGATCGACGACAAGGACCTCCTCGTTACCGAAGAACGCCCATGCTCCATGCACGACTTTCTAAAGGATAAGTTAAGCAAATACCTCAAGGATATCACCCAACTCAACGACGGAAACCTCTACAATACGATCATTGCCGAGGTGGAGAAGTCGCTTATATCTATCGTGCTGGCCGAAACCAACGGCAATCAGTTGAAGGCATCCAGGGCACTGGGTATCAACCGAAACACACTGAGAGCAAAGCTCAAGCAATATCAAATATCCATAAACGACACCAAGAAAGAACACAGCGAGGACAGCTCCACTCAGCTCCCACACGCAGGGGCCATGCCCCCGGTGAATACATGATTGTGTACTCGCTATGAAAAAATTATCCACTCATTACTAATAAGCTATTGCCGTAAAGGATGTATTTGTGATATCATTGATATTAGGAAAAAAAAACTAAGGGGTTTTAAGAAATGAACTACTATGAGAACATAGTTATTATCGATGCCTCGTTGGATGACGAAAACGTGGATAGCGCTATAAAACGGATATCTGACACGATAGAGGGCAATACGGGGCAGATACTGAAACAGGAGAAGTGGGGCAGGAGGAAACTTGCCTACATGATAAACAAGCACGAAAAGGGATTTTATCTCTTTTTTGTGTTCAAGGCCCCGCCAACGACGACGAAGTTGCTTGAGGGATTGTACAAGGTCTACGATCCGGTATTTAAGTATCAGGTGATAAAGCTGAGAAAGAAGGAGATCGAGGTGCTTGAGGAATCTCTGAGGGCAGCGGAGGCAAAACAAAAGGAGGCGGTAGAGGCCCCGGTAGAAGAAGAAAAGACAGAGGGGTAGAGACATGTTCAACAAACTCATATTAGCCGGCAATCTGACAAAGGACCCCGAGCTTCGTTACACCCCCCAGGGTCTGCCGGTTGTTACGTTGAGATTGGCTGCAACCTCCAGAGCCAAGCAGGGAGAAACGTGGAAGGATGAGACGCTGTTTTTGGATGTAACTGTTTTTGGTAAACAGGCTGAAAACTGTGGCCAGTACCTGAACAAAGGCAGTGGTGTTTTAGCTGAAGGACGCCTCAGGGAGAGGACTTGGGAAGCCGATGGCCAGAAGAAGAGCAGATTTGAGTGTGTTGCAACTAATGTCGTTTTTCTTCCAAAGCGTGATAGTGGAGGTGCAGGTCAGCATCAGAGTGATTTTGGCTCCGAACCTCTGCCGCCGTATGAATCTACGGACGTTGAACCATTCTAAATTATTATAAAAACTTATAGGAGTACTAGCACTTATGAGAACGGCAACAAGAACCAAACCGACAGAACAGGCCAAGTACAAGCGGTTTACGCGGAAGAAGTTCTGCAGGTTTTGTGCGGAGAAGACAATTTTTATCGATTACAAGGACACCAAGACGCTCAAGTCGTATCTGACCGAGCGTGGCAAACTGCTGCCGAGCCGTATGACGGGCACCTGCGCCAAGCACCAGAGGGACCTCACGGAGGCTATCAAGCGTGCAAGAAACATAGCACTGTTGTCATTTATGGAAAAATAAGATGCGCCTACCCAAGTCGTGGTTGCCCATAATTGCCGGCAGGATAGTCAACAGCCTTGTCAGGGGAGGATTTGTTGAGCCAAAGGTGGCCATAAACGAACTCTGCAGGCAAACGGAGGCGTTGCTGTATGAGGAGCTGACGGTTGAGGACAGGTTGGCCGATGAGGTGCGTCAGATATTGCGGTCGTTTGAGGGTGAGATAGAGCGCAAGCACCTCGATTACAAGGCGCTCTTTGACATGACCAAACGGAGACTCATCAAGGAGCGAAATATAGTTATTTGATGCTATCGGATGATAAAATAACCCACATGTCGCACGTCTTGCTCAAGGGGTTATCGGACAAGGGCCTTGTGCATTTAAAGGCCGATGAAGGTAAAGTACGCAAGGAAATCAGAAAGGTCATCGTTGATGAACTCAGGGTAGGGCAGGAGATCGACGATGCCGTTCGGGCAAAGATAAACACCCTGTCAAAGAAGGTCGTTGAGGGCAGCGCTGAGTGGGATATCCTTTACAAGAAGCTGTTTGCCGAGGAAGAACGAAAAAAAGGCAGGTCTTGAGTCGGAGTACATTCTTTCATATCAGCGATGAGTACGTAAAACAACACAGGGCTAAGGCCAGACAACTTAGAAAAACCACATGGTGGCGACGCAAGTGTCAACGTGGCATCTGCCATTACTGCAACGGTACCTTTAGTCCGTCAGATATAACCATGGACCACATCATTCCCCTGTCACAGGGTGGCACGTCGATCAAAAGCAATATAGTTGCAGCCTGTAAATCATGTAATACCAAAAAGCAGCACACCCTTCCCTGGCAATGGACACCCTACATGGATAGCCTCAAGGAAGGGGGAGACGGTGGCGATTGAGAGGGCGACTGTCGGCCTTTCGTCGCGCCGAGTTGCATCCATTCTGTGGCGCTTGCACCGGCCCATCAGCCCTACCATAAAGAGCAGTGGATAAACTGAAAAACAGCCTGAAGTCTTGATCTTCAGACAAAACAAAGTCACAGTGCTGCAATTTTATTACGATTCGTGGTAAAATAACCTTATGGAGACATCTGATCCTATCCTTGCTAAATTTCATGTGGCACTGGTTGATATTTACGGCGAGCGCCTTGAGCGTGTGGTATTGTTCGGCTCTCGTGCTCGTGGCGATGAGCATGAAGATTCCGATTATGACGTTGCCGTATTCCTTAAATCGCTTCCGGACAGGTGGGCTGAACTGGACAGGTTAGCCAGGCTCCGCGTTAGTTTTATTGATGATGCAGGTGTTTTCTTTGATGCAAAACCCTATTCAGCCACGGCCTATCAAGAAAGTTCACCGCTCATGCGTGAAATCAGACAAGAGGGGCTTGACCTGTGACGTCAGAGACAGCCAACTTCATTGAAAAAGCAGAGAAATTGCTTGTAAATGCCAACACCATGCTTAATGTTGGCCTTAACAGTGATGCAGGGCGTACCGCTTATCTTGCTGGATTTCATGCCGCACAAGCCCTTATCTTTGAACGTATGGGAAAGACGGTTAAAACCCATAAAGGTGTTCAGATGGAATTTATGCGTCTAACCAAAAATGAGCCGAGTGTTCCGGCAGAACTCAGGATATTCCTGTCTCAGGCTTACAACCTCAAGGCCATTGCCCTTCAGCCCCCCCGCAAGGGGAGGGGCGAGGCGCCCCGGCCGGAAAGAAGTCCCCTTGACCCCATAATGCTTAACCTTCGATTATTACAGAAATATTTACAGTAACAATTTATTTCTCTGTATAAAGTTTCAGATGTTTTGCTATAATAATATATGCAGTTTGTAGATGTAAGAAGTGACATAGCGTTTAAGAAGATATTTGGCAACGAAGGCAAAAAGGGGATTCTTATATCTTTTTTAAATGCAGTCTTAGGTCTCAGCGGAGATAGGGAAATAGATGATTTGTCGATTCTGAATCCATATCAGACACCAAATATAAAGATACTGAAAGAGACGATATTGGATATAAGGGCGGTAGATAAAAGGGGCATAACGTTCATAATAGAGATACAGATTCAAAGGCGGCGCGGATTTGAAAAACGTGTGCTATACTATACAAGTAAGGCATATATTGCCCAGTTGGATAAAGGCGACAATTATCCTGCGTTAAAACCGGTGATATATATAGGCATATTGGACTTTGACATACTTGAAGGCGACAGCTATATCACAAGACATCTGATATTAAACTCCGCCACTCTCAGGCAGGTGTTAGTGGACTTTGAATTCAACTTTATAGAGCTGCCCAAGTTTACCAAAACCGAGGATGAGATACATAGCGTAGTGGATAAATGGATACATTTTATAAAAAACGCCGGTTCCATGCAAATAATACCCAAGAGCGCAGACTTTGCGGAGATACAAGAGGCATACAACATAGCAACCAGGATGTTCTGGAGCAAGGATGAATTTGAGCTGTACGATTACTGGCAGATTCGCTTACAGGATGAAAGGGGTGCAATAGAGTATTCATTTCTTGAGGGAGAGCGCAAGGGCAGACTTGAAGGCAGACTTGAAGGAAAGTACGAGGGGTTGCTTGAAGGGATAGAGGTGATACTTGAGGTTAAGTATGCAGATGTGGCTACCGACATTATGGAAAGTGTCAGGAAACTTGGAACTATAGAAAAATTAGAGGCGTTTAAGAAACTGTTAAAGGCGTCTGCCTCCGTAGAGGACTTGAAGGGATTTTTTTGAGTAAGTTATTCCTCCTTCAGCCCAACGGCAACAGGTAATACCCCCATTGTCGTCAAAGCCGTCAGTGCCTAGTACGTGAACACACCCGTGCCGCCCAACGCTCCGAAGTTGTTTGATTGACAGAGGTAGCCGACCAGATTACGCTTGGGAAGTGTATTTCCCTGGAAGCAGGCCATCGGAACGCTGCCACAACTCAGACCAACCGGGTCTACCGTATTCAGATTTTCTTGTTCTCCTAACAATTCTTGCTTACCAGTTCTTATAGTAGAGCCTCTTGCAAATATGACGTTTAGGCAATTATCATGCCAAATAAATATCGTTTATTGTCAGGGAGTTGTAAGATATGACTCTTTGCAATATTTTACATAATCTGTATTTTGCAAGAGGCTCAGTATTTTCTGATATTCCTGTTGCTCTGGCAACTGAAAGAACTCCACCATGCCCAATTATTATTGCTTCCACAGCAATCCCTAAGCGTTCTGTGCGCTCATTAAACTCTGGTTCCAAAATCTGTATTTTCGAGTAATATTTTCTATCGCAATGGTCGGTAGCACCCCAAACAACCGTGGTCATGCAGCCACCGCCATTGTTTGGTTTTGTAGGTGCCTGGGTGGTCGTCCTCGTCGTGGAGGATCAACCCATAACGGCAACGG
>NZ_JABXWD010000151.1 GCF_019173545.1 Candidatus Magnetobacterium casense
AAGGTACGGTTTATGCGATAACAGCCGTTGCGTTGCAGGGCATGTCGGCAACTGCCTCAACCTCTACGCCCCGTTCAGCGGCCAGCATTAGTATGTGTGAGATATCGGGCATATCCACAGAAAAGACAATCTCTGCCCCTGCATGTGCGCAGAGTATGTGTCGCAGGGCATTTTCGTCTATCCCCCTGTCTCTGATGATGGAGATGGCGTAGTGGGCAACGTCCCTGTCAAAGATTTCCCGCGAAGATTTTTTTATTGCATTTCAATCAACCGGAGCACTCCATTCAAACGTGGTCACGTTGCTCACGCACAGCAACAATGCCATATGACACAGGTATAAAAATGGCTTAAATCCTTGTAACCACGGTTGATTGTGGTACTATAATAGATCGGATTCGAGTTTTTTCGGGTATCAAAATTGCTCAAATAGAAGAAAGAAAGGGGCGGCTCCGCTTCTTGGCGCTCCAGGTCGCACCTGGCCCCTTCAGAACCCCCCGCAAGGGGACCAGTCCCCTTGACCCCATATTTCACACTCAAATATCATGCCTGAAAAAACCTGCGTCATTTCAGTATACCATGAAATTTAAAGAAGATACCACTTTTTTATATTGTTACTCGGTTTCGCCTGTTAACCGATAGTACTTGATGGTCAGGTTGACCAGCTTGCTGGTTGTATCTCTTAGCCTCTCTGTGAGGGCCTTGAGGATGATGCGAAAGTCCTCGGAGGTCTTGTTGATTTCGGTGTCAAGATAGTCTTTGTCAAACAAGCCGACCTTGACGGTGCCCACCGCCATTGCCGATGCAGAACGTGGCTGCCGGTCTATGAAACTCATGTGTCCAAAGATATCACCCGCTGCCAGGTGCGTGACCGTTAGATCGACGCCGTTGTCTTTTACATTAATCGCAACCTTACCTGAGAGGATCACATAAGTACCTTCGCCAAAGGAGCCTTGTTTAATAATGTGTTGACCATCTTCATATATCTCTGTAGTGGCTATTTTTTTCATCTCTTCCTCCTACGTTTGTAGTTTTTATTTCACATGCCCCTGTATGCCATCCCCGTTCCGGTGGAGTAATAACAGGGGGTAGTCTGATTAGCGTACATTATTTTAACAGCTCTGTCAATGAACACGTCTGTGACGCTATTGATATTCAACCCCGCTGCCCTTGATGACCTCACCTATGATGTTGGCCTGCTGGCCGGATTGGCTGAGTACCTCCAGAGCCCTTTGTGCGTCCTCCCGGTGGGTTATGAGTACGTATCCGATACCCATATTGAAGGTCTTAAACATCTCCTGGTCATCGACATTGCCCATTTTTTGAACCAGTTGGAATATGGGTGGGACGTCCCATGAGGAAAGTCGTATGCGTATCCCGTGGCCTTTGGGGAGGATACGAGGGAGATTACCGGTAAGCCCTCCGCCGGTTATGTGGGCCATGGCCTTGATTTTGAGGGTTTCTCTGGCGTTGAGTATGGTCTTGACGTATATCTTTGTTGGGGTCAGGAGTTCCTCGCCGAGCGTTTTGCCAAGGGTTGGCATGTGGACGTTGACATCGAGCTTATTGATATCCAGGAAGAGCCTCCGTACCAGGGAGTAGCCATTACTGTGCAGGCCGGTTGAGGCAAGCCCTATGACACTGTCACCTGCCTGTATGTCGTTGGGGTCAACGGCGTCACCCCTGTTGAGGATGCCAACGACAAAGCCGGATATGTCGTACTCGTTTTCGGCATAAAACCCCGGCATTTCGGCGGTCTCTCCACCCACCAGCGAACACCCTGCCTGGAGACAGCCCTCTGTGATCCCCCTGAGGATATCCACAGCCGCGGCCTTGTCCAGCCTGCCCACGGCCAGGTAGTCGAGGAAAAATAACGGCTCTGCCCCTGCCGTCAGTATATCATTTGCGCACATGGCCACCAGGTCGATCCCAATGGTGTCGTGCTTGTTGAGCATAAAGGCGATCTTGAGTTTTGTGCCCACACCATCGGTGCTGCTGACCAACACGGGGTCATTGTACCTGGTCAGGTCTACCCGGAACAGCGAATAAAATGCCCCTATGTCACTGAGAACCTCCTTGCGAAAGGTCCTCCTGACCATCGGAGTGATTTCGTTTACAAAGGCATCGGCCTGGGCTATGTTGACGCCCGCATCTTTATATGTAAGGGGTGTGTTGTTCATGCGTCTATTACCATTATATCAGGTTCTCTTTCTTATGCAGTGTCTGGAGGGCGGCACAGGCTGCATTTATTTGGGCGGTTTTTTTGCTTTTGCCGGTTCCCGTTGCCAGGGGCTGGGCGTTTAGGCAGACCTCGTAGACAAAGGTTTTGTTGTGGTCGTCACCGGTCTCACTCACCAACCGATACTCGGGCAGGGTCGCAAACAGTGTCTGACTCAACTCTTGGAGGGTTGTCTTGTAGTCGTAGGGGTGGTGTTGGTTTATGGCCTTGTTGATGGTGGGGGCGTACAGGTGCATGATTACGTTTTTGACCACTACGTAGTCGCTGTCGAGGTAGACCGCACCGATAATCGCCTCCAGGGTATTTGCGATCAACGAGTTTTTTTTCCTGCCACCGGTTAACTCCTCGCCCTTGCCCAGTCTGATGTATTGTCCGATATTCATCTCCAGGGCCAGTTGGGCAAGAATCTCCCTTGAGACCAGGTAGGACTTTAGCTTAGACATCTCCGCCTCCGACAGGGATGCATTTTCCCTGAATAGGATATCCGTGATGGCCATCCCCAGGACGGCATCCCCCAGGAACTCAAAACGCTCGTTGTAAGCGCAGCTCTTGCCGGGACTCTCGTGAAAGTAGGAGCGGTGCGTCAACGCCTCTATGAGCAACCCCTTGTCCTTGAAGATATAGTGCAAGAGTCCTTCAAGTGTCTCAAGGCCACCATCCACAGGCTCTGACTGTATTGAGTGCTCATTGGGCAGCAGCTTAGGCATTGGCTTTAGAGTTGGGTGGTCAGAAGTCATCCTTGTATTTCTTAAACACCAGACATGCGTTGGTACCACCGAATCCGAAGGAATTTGACAGGGCGTAGTTTATCTCTGCCTTACGTGCCCTGTGAGGGACGTAATCGAGGTCGCATATGGGGTCGGTCTCATCGAGGTTTATGGTTGGTGCAATGATGCCGTTATAGATGCTGAGGGCACAGATGACCCCCTCGACACCGCCTGCTGCTCCTAGCAAGTGGCCTGTCATTGACTTTGTTGAGCTGATGGCCAACTTATAGGCATGTTCTTTGAAGAGGTTTTTGATGGCAATGGATTCCAGCTCATCGTTGATCTTCGTAGAGGTGCCGTGTGCGTTTATGTAGTCTATGTTTTCCGGCGCTATCTGTGCGTCATTGATGGCGGCCTTCATGCACCGGTATGCACCCTCTCCCTCGGGGGAAGGGGCGGTTATGTGGTAGGCGTCTGAGCTCATGCCGTAGCCTGCTATTTCACAATATATCCTGGCGCCTCTGTCGATGGCATGTGAGAGACTTTCGATGGCCATGACTCCGCAACCCTCGCCCATGACAAAGCCGTCTCTGCCAAGGTCAAAGGGGCGACTTGCCTTTTGGGGGTCGTTGTTTCTGCGGGAGAGCGCCTTCATGACCGCAAAGCCCGAAATGGCCAGGGGAGTGAGCACGGACTCTGCTCCGCCGGTGAGCATGACATCGGCGTCGCCTCGCTGGATCAGCCTGAATGCCTCTCCTATGGCATGATTGCCAGATGCACACGCCGTTACTATGGCAGAATTAGGCCCCTTCATGCCATACTTCATAGATACGCTGCCGGCGGCAAGGTTTATTATCATCATGGGGATAAAGAAGGGTGAGACCTTTTTGTAGCCACCATCGAGGTATGCCTTGTAGTAGTGTTCGAGGGTTGGCAGGCCACCCATGCCAGAGCCTATGATTACGCCACAGCGGCCGGAGTTTTCCTCCGTTACCTTAAGCCCTGAGTCTTTCATAGCCATCTCTGAGGCGCCCATTGCAAAATGGATGAAGCGGTCCATTTTTTTTACTTCCTTGGGATGAATGTAGTCTTCGGGTATAAAGTCGTCCACCTCGCCGACTATCTGCACGGGGAGGTCAGGGTCGTTGAACCTGGTTACCTTGCCTATACCGCTTGTGCCCGCCAACAGGGCATTCCATGTCTTGTCTACCCCGGTACCTACAGGGGTTATCACGCCTAGTCCGGTTACTACTACCCTGTTTTTTTCCATGACATACTGCTAATTATCGCCGAGTTTTTTGGTGATGTAATCTATGGCGTCACAGACTCGCGTGATCTTTTCGGCCTCTTCATCGGGGATTTGTACCCCAAAGGCCTCCTCAAAGGCCATTACAAGCTCCACCGTGTCGAGTGAATCGGCCCCAAGGTCCTCTATAAACGACGCCTCCGGCTTTACCTGCCCTGGGTCTATACTCAACTGCTTTGCTATAATTGCCTTTACCTTTTCGTCTACCATTTAGATAACCTCCATCATTATGTTTCAACTCTATCGAGCTTATGTTGAATTACAATAATCATTTGTTTGTAAGAAAATAAACGGCTACAGGGGTGACATTCCCCCGCTGCTTTACATATACATCCCGCCATTTATGTGAATGCAGTTGCCGGTGATATAGCCCGACTGCGGAGAGGCCAGAAAGGCCACGGCATTGGCTACGTCCGTGATTTCACCGAATCTTCCCATCGGTATGGCGCCAAGCATCTCCTCCTTGACCTTATCGGGAAGGGCATCGGTCATGGCGGTGACAATGAAGCCGGGGGCAACGGCATTGACCGTAACGCCTCGCTTTGCGTACTCCTTGGCCGCCGTCTTTGTAAGTCCGATGATACCGGCCTTGGAGGCGGCATAATTGGCCTGACCGGGGTTACCCATAAAGGCCACCACTGAGGCAAGGTTTACGATCCTGCCGTAGCGTTGCCTTGACATTATCTTTATGGCCTCCCTGCTGCACAGAAAGACACTCTTGAGGTTTATGTTCAGTACGGCATCCCAGTCTTCATCTTTCATGCGCAGGATCAGGGCATCTCGCGTAATGCCTGCATTGTTTACCAGGATATCAAGTCTGCCAAAGCGTTCAGATATGCCTGCAAAGGCCGCTTCCACCTCGGCACTGCTGGAGACGTCAAATCTCATCGCCACGGCCTTTGCTCCCTCAACGGAGCCTTCTGCCATCGTCTCTTTTTCGATCTCCAGAGCCGTTTCCTCCGCCTGCTGGAGATTTACGTCAGAGATTATGACACTTGCGCCTCTGCGTGCCAACACCTTGGCTATCTCCTTGCCAATGCCTCGTGCCGAACCGGTTATCAGAGCCACCTGTCCATTCATAACTATCTTATTTTACCTCCTTATACTACTTGGAGTAATTTTAGCAAATGGACCCATAAATAATCCAGTCTTTTTTTTACGTTACCCTCAGTCTGGTGGTGATTACGGGCACTCAGAAGAATTTTCCTGCTACCGGGCAAAAATTTCCTGCCCCCTGCCTGCCCTCCAACCTGCCTTACCTATGTGTTTGCTGCATGGTACCACGCACTATATCTCTGGCATGACAACTGCAAGAACATAAGCGGTCTAAATAATTTAAACTAATCTTACACGGAGGTGCACAGATGAAGACGACAAAGTTATTAACAGGGTTTTTGCTGGTGGCGGTACTGGCGGTGGTATTGGTGTCGCTGTTTAAGGGAATGGGTGCAGGGATGCTGCTTAACGTTGACGCATTCGTGATAGTCATTGGTGGTACGTTTGTAGGGTCCCTCATAGGGTTTCCGATGCGTAGGATCAAGGCCACGGTAGTGGACGTTATCAGTTCGTTCAGGGACAAGGGCGATAAGGACTACATCGTCAGGGAGATACAGGAGTGTGCGTTTATCAATCGCAATGACGGCTTACGTACACTTGAGGACAAGGTCTCAGAAATCAGGGATGACTTCCTGCGCTTTGGTATGAACCTGGTGGTAAACAGCTACAGCGACAACGCAATCAGGGATATCATGGAGAGGGAAATGAACAACAAGCTCGTCAACCTCAACTTCAGCCAGAACGTACTAAAGACCATAGCGCGCCTGACGCCGTCGTTGGGACTGGCCGGTACGGTGGTGAGCCTTATAAAGATGTTTAAGAGCCTGGATTCAGTTGAGACCCTGGCCCCGATGATGGCCGTTGCATTGATGTCTACGTTCTATGGCGTGATTGCGTCAAATCTCATAGCTATACCGTTGTGCGCAAAGCTCAAGGAGCGGGCGATGATGCTGGAGGCTCATATGGCCTTGGTCATTACCGGCACCATGTGTGTAAGCGACCTGGAACACCCCACAAAGATTGAAGAGAAGCTCAGACAGTACGACGACGTAGAAGAGGTTGTGGGCTTTAAGGGTCAGTTGAGAACAATACCGGCAAGTGGTCTCTTACGTTAAGAGATGTGCTGTACATATAAGGATTGGTTTGGTTATGACAAGCAAGGGTAAGGACGGGGTTGACAACGCAAGGGGCTTAGTGAACGCCTATCGCGCACGACTGTTAGAGAGATCGGGTGCGTCTTCGGAGGACAACTTGTGGCTATTTACAATGACGGATGTTATGTCTCTGCTGCTGGTGTGTTTTGTCATGTTCTTTATAATAACGAACAAGCAAAAGGCCGTTGTGGGTGAGACCAAAAAGGATGCGCTGCAGAGGGATATCATGGTTGAAACGTCTATGCCTATAACAGATGAACTGACCGTAGCGCTGAAAAAGGACATGCCCGTTGAAACAAACGAAGTTGCGATAACCGGCGAAATAGCATCGCTTATCAGGGAGCTTAATCTCCAGGATGACGTCACCGTGACTGCCATGAACAAGGACGTTGTTGTAACAATGATGGAGAATGTCAGCTTTACCCCCGGTGCGGCCAACGTGCTTGCCCCCTCAATGCCGGTACTGGACAACATCGCCGAAATTATCAAGCGGCATCCGGGGTTCATGGTCGAAATAGACGGACACACCGATAACGTGCCGATCCGCACGGCCCTGTATCCCTCAAACTGGGAACTCTCCGCAGCCAGGGCAACCAGTGTGTTGAGGTACTTCATTGCCAAACACGACATAGACCCCTCCAAGCTCTACGTGAAGGGCAACGCCGACAGTCGCCCCATTGTCCCAAATGACACGCCGGAGCGCAAGGCACAAAACAGAAGGGTCGAAATCAGACTCAAAGAGATGCCATCCTAAGACAACAATAGCAGAAAAGGGGGGTAGTTCTGCCCCTCTTGACCATTTTTAAACAGAGCTAAGAAATTTTTCTATTCCTCTTTCTATGCCTTATTTTTCTAATAATCTTTCACGCAGCTCAAAGTTGTTCTTAATTGCCTTAATTTGACAATGTCACATTTAAGTAAACATCAGGTATTGTCTGAACTGTGATTACACAGAGTAGAGGACTTACAGGAAAAAAGAATAACGTTGCTTCAAACATAAATCGATTCAGTATAGAGGATATGCTATCGGGGGAACGTTGGTTTCATAACCGACAAAATGAGGTATATTTACAATATTATTCCCCAAAAAGCATATGCCTTTCACGACAATTCTATCATTTGTGGATATTTTTAACGATTTAACAGTTAAAAGACTGTCCTCATGTTGACTGGAGTTTGTCAGAGTGAGTTTATGATAGGCACAATTTTGGGCACACCTTTTTTTTGAGAGCAGGGCAAGGTTTTATGGTTATGCTAAAATGTTTCGGTGCGGTTACGAAAAAGATATGAGATAAGTGGCACGAAATATGATCAGCATATTGAAAGGCTTGCTATTTTATGTGCTGAACATTTTTGATGACGAGTAAAGAAAGTTAAAAGCGACTACTTTTGATGTGGTAGATGCTCATGAATGAAGGCATAGGTTCAGTGCTGGAGTACCTACAGTGTTTTGCTTGGTAATTCAACTGCTACAGTATAGCGACTAAAACTGTGACGTATCGTTCATTGTGTATGAACCGGAAGTTCCAGATGATAGCCTTCTAAAATCCGTATAAACCATTGAATATATTGCCAATGCGAAGGTCTATTATTTTTTATGTAGGGACGAATATTATTATATTAATGC
>NZ_JABXWD010000152.1 GCF_019173545.1 Candidatus Magnetobacterium casense
GACGCCTCTGACACGTTGTCGTTGCGTAGACCGTTGGATTGTACGGGGGGGGGGGAAGAATAATAACGACGGTTAAAGTTTTGTAAAAGATGACCGATAAATATAACCAATAGAGTGAATGCAGCAGATTAGGAGAAAAGTGGAAAAGACTAATATTAAGGAAGGAGGGGTAAGAGAGAAAGGGGCAAGACCTTTTCTAAGGGTAGGTACTGAATCCAAGGCAATAGCGGGAAGCTATATTAAGATGTTACTATTAAATTTACATGGAGGTAAAAAATGGCATTTGTAATTCAAACAAACGTGATGTCACTAAACGCTCAGAGGAATCTGAGGAAGACGCAGCCGCTCTTAACTGAGGCAATGCAGAGGTTATCATCTGGTTACAGGATCAACTCGGCCAAGGATGATGCGGCAGGATTGGCAATTGCAACGAGGATGACAACCCAGACGCGTGGTCTGACGGTATCAGTGAGAAACGCTAACGACGGTCTGTCCATAGCCCAGACGGCAGAGGGTGCAATGGATGAGATAACCAATAACCTGCAACGTGTCAGAGAGCTTGCTGTCCAGGCCATGAGTGGTCAGTATGGTATCACTGACGTCTCCTACATGCAGCAAGAGGTTAACGCTCTGATTGAGGAAATCGGCAGAATTACCGAGCAGACGAAGTTTAACGACAAGAGGCTTTTGGCCGGTACATCTACCGGTGCGTTCACCACAAAGTTGCACGTAAGTTATGCCGCCAGCGACAGCCAGGTACAGCTCGTGCTTAATTCGCTCAACACCGATAATATTGGTGGCGCTACATTTACGGCCACTGGTAAGAATGGCGCCATGGCGTATCTCAAGGACATACACACAGCCACATCGTCGGCTGTTGACGGCATTGGTGATGCCTCATGGGTAAGCAGCACGGGTGCAGCCCCGACGTGGAGTTACACTGCAAGTGCACAGATCACCTATACCGGTACTGCTTCACTCTATGTTGCAGATTCTACCGCAACGTCGGGTTATTCGTCCCGGGCGTCTAACGCGATAGCCATAGTAGATGGCGCAATAAACTTTGTTCTGTCGGAGAAGGCGAGGATGGGTGCAAGGGCAAACCAGATGGAGGCTATAGTGCGTAATGTCGAAAACGTTATCGAGACAACGTACTCCTCACGCAGCCGAATCATGGATGCCGACTTTGCGGCAGAGACGGCCAATATGACAAAGGCAATGATACTACAGCAGTCTGGTATCTCTGTCCTGGCACAGGCCAACAGTCAACAACAGAACATACTTGCCCTTTTGAGGTAAGAACTGTTACGATAGTTATGAGAGTGGGGAGGGAGACATTGTCCTCTCCTTCTCTCTCGTTAAAAATCTCCAGGGAAGATATATTAAAGATGGAGGTGATGATATATGGTTGAGGCAGTAGCAAGCATAATGCCGGTAGGTTTGGCAATGAAGGTTGACGTCTCCGGTATAGGAGATGGGTTGGTGCGCGATATTTCCGGCCAGTTGGACAATAGCGTGGTTGGAGGTGGTGCCGGCCAGAGCGTAAAATGGAATGAGAATGACAACGTTGCCATCAAAGGCAGTGGTAACACCGTTGACGTTGAAAAAGAAACTGGTGATGATTTAAAGAAATTTGCAAATAAAGAGACTGATGACACAAAGGCTGTTGATACAAGTCAGAGTAAGGCGTATTTTGAGATCGACGAGGACGAAAAAGTGATTATCAAGGTGGTTGATGCCGAAGGCAAACTGTTAAAGCAGATACCACCGGATGACTACAAGAAGTCTGTGCGTCGTCTTGAAGAGACCTATAATAAATTGTTTCATAAGGAGGCTTAGACATGGCTACAGTGACGACAACGACCGGAGCATTTTCAGGTATCGATACGGCCGGCATCATCGATAAGCTGATGGCTATCGAGCAGAAACCGCTGGATAAGCTAAACCAAAAAAAGGAAGACTATCAGACGGAAATAAGCTCTTATGGAGAGATATCATCAGCGGTATCAGCTTTGCGTACGGCGGTAAAGGGGTTGGCATCATCCAAGATAGCGTCTTTTGATGTGACGTCCTCCGATGAGACAATATTAAAGGCCACAGCCGGTGTTGGTGCCTCCGCTGGTAATTATAGCATAGAGGTAACACAACTGGCAAAAGACCAGAAGATCAGCTCTAAGGCCTACAGCAGTAATGCGGAGGTTTTCAAGACGGGGACGCTTACCCTCAGAGTAGGTTCATCTTCGGCTGATGTAGACATAAACTATACGAACAATACACTGTCAGGTATAAAAGATGCGATAAATAGCGCCGGTATTGGTGCCAGCGCCTCTATCATAAAAGACAATTCCGGTTACAAGCTGGTAGTCACCTCAAAGGACAGCGGCGCCTCAGGTGGGGTCACTATAGTCGGCAATGACGGAGGACCAACCGGTACGAGTCTGAGCGAACTGAACTTTGACGCCGAGTTACTGGTGGGTAACATGACACTTACACAAGCGGGTCAGGATGCAATTTTCAAGATTGACGGCCAGAGCATCAGTAGTAGTTCAAACACATTAACCGACGTCATAAGCGGGTTGACCATAGACCTTAAAAAGGCTGCACCTGGTACGTCTGTCTCTCTTTCGGTTGGAACCGCGGCGATGTCGGAATCGACAAACGTAAAGGCATTTGTGGACTCCTATAACGCCGCAATGACCAAGCTAAAGGAACTGTCAGCCAAGGGCGAGTCTCTGGATGGGGATCGAACAGTCAAAAGCATCCAATTGCAGTTGCAGATGGTCACAACGACAAGCTATGGTGGTGCGACACTTGCGCAGTTTGGTATCAGTCACGACAAGTATGGTGTAATGGAGATAGAATCTTCCAAGCTGGATTCCTCATCAGCAGATGACCAAGCCGGATTCTATGCAATGATGGATAGCTTAAGCTCGGAATTCGATAGCTCACTCCAGGAGGTCGTCAGGTCCCTGATCCCTGAGAAAACGAACACCCTTAGCAAAAAGATAAGGTATATCGAAGACGATGTGCTCGATTTGACTGCCTCGTTAGCAAAAACCAGGGAGTTGTATCAGAAGAAATTCGCAGCTATGGAAGCAACAATAGCATCGCTACAAAATCAGAGTACAAGTATGGCAAATATGTTGCCGTCTACTAAGTAAATAAGGAGGAATTTATATGACAAACGCAGCCTACGCACAAACTGCTTATATCAGTATGGATATAAGCAGCCTGTCTCCGCTTGATCTCATCATCAAGCTGTATGACGGAGCAATCAGCTTCCTCAGCAAGGCAGTTGTGGCAATCAACAAAAAGGACAAGGTGCAGAAAATCCAGTACCTCAACAGGAGCAGAATGATCATAGAGGAACTGCTCTTTTCACTTAACGTCGAAGATGGAGGTGAAGTGGCGCTAAACCTACAAGACCTCTATACGTACATACTCCTGGAACTCACACGTGTAAATGCCTCCGAATCTATCGATAAGATATACCATATCCAGGAACTGCTAAAAACACTCAGAAGTGCATGGTTCGAAATAAAAACAACAGTGCCGGCATCAGAAATAGCACGGCAACAAATGGCAGTTAAGGCACACTAAAAAAAGATAACACTGTGGTATGGTCAGCGTAATCAAGTGTTGACAAACAATGGTGAGTTGTGTCATACTGATACCCAATGTATGCTAAGGTTACATAAACGAATAGAGTAGATGATATACGGTCATGCCACTTAAGGTAGGTGATAATATAATCTGCAAGTATCAACCTAAGTATGAACAGTATAAAGCGGAGGTATTGTCCGTAAAAGATGAAGACATTGTAGTGAGGCAGCTTGAGTTGGTACCGGTAAGTGTGTTTAAGGGCCAAAACGTGTTTTTTATGGTTGGCGGGTCAGGCTACTTTGCAGAAATAGTCAACGTAGAAGACAACAAAATCTACATGAAAAGTGTTGGGGCTGAAGAACGTGACTCCTTTCGTGTGGAAGATGTGATGCCCGTGATTGTCAAAAAGGTCGATGGCGATGCCCACATAAAACGTGCAAAGGTGATATCTGAAGTCGGCGTCGATATGTCAAGACTCAGGAAATACGTTGGAGATGTCGCAGACGATACGGTCAGCCCGGCAGTGTGGAAAATGCTCGTCGATATAAACGCAAAGCTAGGCGTAATACTCGATATGCTTACCTTCGGTAGAGAAGGCCTTATGAACGCAGAAGAAGTCCAGGTCAATATAAGTGCATCAGGAATGAGCCTCAATGTCAACGAACGTTACAGCGTGAGAGACTGCGTAGAAGTCAAGATGCTCCTGCCAACCTCACCACCTGTAGGAGTTATTGTCTATGGCGTAGTGGTCAGGGTAAGAGACCTTAAAACTATAGCCAACTCTGAAATCGCAATAACCTTCATCGACATGGAAGAAGATGTAAGAGACGAACTTTTGCAGTACACGCTAAAGCGACAAAGAGAAATATTAAGAAGACAACGAGAGATCAGAATACAATAGGAAAATAACTTTAAACTGGAGTGTTAACACACATGAATACGGAAGATAAATGACAGTAGCAGTAGGTATTGCAATAGTCCTCATAGCGGTTATCGGCGGATACCTGATGGAACACGGAAATCTGGCATTGCTGATCAACCCGGCAGAGTTCTTCATAATCGGCGGATCGGCCTTTGGAGCATTTGTTATAGCTACACCCAAGAAGGTCATGTTCCATACCTTTGATAAATTAAAACATATATTTAGCGAAGGTACTGCCCATAAAGAAGCCTACCTGGAACTCCTCTCCCTGCTGTTTTTGATCTTTTCAAAAGTCAGGAAAGAGGGTCTGATCTCTATCGAACAGGACGTTGAAGACCCCAGTAAAAGCGCGGTCTTTACAAAATACAAAAGCCTCTTCGCAAACAAAACAGCCCTCGGCTTTATCTGCGACAACCTCAAAGTTATAATCACAACCAGCATGCCCACACACGAACTGGATGAACTCCTCAATATCGATATAGAGGCCAACTCACACGAAGAAATGCTGCCTGCCATGAGTATCCAAAAGGTGGCCGATGCCCTGCCTGGATTCGGAATCGTGGCGGCTGTCCTGGGCGTCGTCCTGACAATGGGAAAGATCGACAGCCCCCCCGCCGTCTTGGGGCATAGCATAGGGGCAGCACTGGTAGGTACCTTCCTGGGGGTGCTCATGTGCTATGGATTCGTTGGTCCCATAGCCAGCAACCTCGAACTCAAGGCCAAGGAAGAAGAGGTCTACTTCCACGTTATACGCGTGGCGCTGGTTGCCTTTGTCGGCGGTGCGGCACCGCAGATGGCCGTAGAATCCGGCAGAAGAGCCATCCCCAACTCCGAAAGACCTACATTCTCAGAACTGGAGGAATCAATCAGAAAATGAAAGGCCAGAGCATTATTATCAAAAAGGTCAAAAAGGCCGGCCACGGCGGCGGTCATGGCGGCTCCTGGAAAGTGGCCTATGCAGACTTCGTCACCGCTATGATGGCCTTCTTCCTCCTAATGTGGCTGCTGTCAATGGTCTCCCCCGAAAAACGCCTGAAACTGGCATCCTACTTCGCACAACTCTCTATATATGACAGCATCGGATTCTCATTCCTCGGCAAGGGGGCCGAGGTGCTTGATACCCAAATACCTAAGAGTGAGCTTATGCCATCTGACAGGCAAGTTGGCAGCTTCTTCTCCATAAAAGATGAGTTAAAGAAGAGGTTAAAAGAGCAGGTTGAAAAAAAGATGGCTGATGTAAAAGACCAGGTGATGGTTGATGTCGTGGAAAATGGCATCCGTATACAGTTGATCGATAAAGAGGGAGGAAAACCCATGTTCGCCCTGGGAAAGGCCGATTTGACCCCCGACGCAAAGGCTATCATCAAAATCGTCACTGAAAACATAAAGGACATCCAGGATGCCAAGGTCTCCATCGAAGGCCACACCGACGCCCTTAACTATGCCACAACCAAATACACCAACTGGGAACTATCCACCGACAGGGCTTCCACGGCACGAAAAGAACTCGAACTCAACGGCCTCAACCCCGACCGTCTCTCCAAAGTAGCGGGCTTTGCTGCAACAGACCTCCTCATTAAAACAAGTCCCACTGACCCCAGAAACAGGAGAATCAGCATCCTCGTCTTCTCTGAAACCAAGAGCGACGATATTAAAAAAATAAACCCAATAAAAGAAGTACCCCAACTTAGAACTCAATAACCACCATGTCGGTAACAACTAAGCCTGTATGCCAACAATGATATAAGCGCACATGATATACCGTGAATGAAAGTTACGCTGAATCTTTTAGAAGGCCCAGGTGCAGGAAGAAAGTTATTCTTCACCGAACCCGACACCTTCCTCGTAGGCAGATCAAAGAGGGCACACCTGAGGCTGGGACCTGAGGCAGACCGCTACCTGTCACGTACACACTTTATACTCGAAATCCGCTCAACCATCTGCATCATCACAGACCTCAACAGCACAAACGGAACCTTGGTAAACGACAAACGCATCCACAGAATGGAGCTGTTTGATGGCGACCTCATAAGGGTAGGCAATACGCTCATACAGGTCAACATTGATGAGGACGAAACTGAAAAACAAGCGGTGGTCTTATGCACTGTCTGCGGCAGAAACGTTACCGACGAAGTTGGTACCGTTACCCCCGAACAATCCAAAACCATTGTCTACACCTGCAATAAGTGTCAAAAACAACAAAAGGAGCTAAAACGTTTGGCAGCTCTCCAGGCAGAACAGGCTAAGGTCAAACTCAACTTCAACTGCGTCGGTTGTCAGCTCGACCTCTCAGAGGCGGCCAACAGCGATGGCTGTGCTGCGGACTTCCCCGATATGATGTACCTCTGTGATGAGTGCGCCCAAAAACAGCAAAAACCCCCCATCCCATATAAGACGATGGGCGATTATACCGTCCTGTCTGAGCTTGGCAAGGGCGCCATGGGGATTGTCTTTAAGGTCGTGCATCATCACACACGGCGCATCTGTGCAATCAAGCAGATACATGCCGATGCCGTAAGACACGAGGACAGTCGCAAGCTCTTTGAACGTGAAATGGAGGTGCAGTCTATGGTGGCACACCCCAACCTCGTCAGAAATCTCGGAAAAGGTCTGGTGGGAAATGTACCTTTTTTTGTCACGGAATTCCTGCCAGGTGGCGACATATCACAGCTGATGAGGAAGGTCTTCCGTGGCCCTTTGCCTGTGCCACTTGCCGTAAGGATCACGCTTCAATTGCTCAAGGGGTTAAGCTCACTCCACAGCCGGGGGTTCATACACAGGGACCTCAAACCCTCAAACTTCCTCTTAAGTCGTCCCTACGACGACCCCGAATTTGTCGCCAAAATAAGCGACTATGGCCTGGCAAAGTCCTACGAGGATGCCGGTAACTCCCTCTATGACTACACCCAGACTGGAAAGTTCGGCGGCTCGTTGTTGTTTATGCCACCCGAGCAGATAACAAACTACAAGTTCGTCAAGCCCCCATCGGACGTCTATGCCATCGGAGTCAGCCTCTACTTCCTGCTCACCGGCAAGTACACCATCGACGTCCCCAAAGCGGATGCACCAAAACACGCTCCGGGGGCTGCCAAACAAAGAACTCGACATCCCGTCGAGATTATCCTCGAAGACTCGCCCTTCCCAATACTGCAGCGCAAAGCAGACCTCTTGCCACAACTGGCGGAGGTCGTGGACAAGGCCGTCATGAAAGAGGCCGACAAACGATACCAAACCGCCGATGAGTTCCGCGAGGCCCTCAAGCAGGTATCAAAAAAATACAGCTTCTGATGCGTTGCCGTGCTTATGTTATGTGACCACGCTTCAATGGAGTACTACCACAGGTGTTGTTTCGTCTATATTGTAGATGAGGCAATTCGTATCCTCTTTATATTTCATGGTAACTATACTTTAAGGCAAGAAAGAAAGGGGCGGCTCCGCCCCCCTTCAGAACCCCCCGCAAGGGGACCAGTCCCCTTGACCCCAT
>NZ_JABXWD010000153.1 GCF_019173545.1 Candidatus Magnetobacterium casense
GAAATGACACACTTAGAAAACGGCTGTAATTGTCATTCCTGCGAAAGCAGGAATCCATGCCTTTTAAACGTGAAATAAAAATTACCCTGCTTTTTTGAGAGGATACGCTTATTCTTGCTTTGTGAACTCCCGCAGCGTAGGCAGCTCTGAGAGGTCTTTGAGGCCAAACGACACCAGAAACTCGCGTGTGGTGGCAAAGAGCAGTGGTCTGCCTGGGGCGTCCTTTCTCCCGGATATCTTTATCAGTTTTTTCTCAAGGAGGCTCTTTAATATCCAGTCGGCGCTGACACCACGGATGTCCTCGACCTCGGCCCTTGTAATGGGTTGCTTGTAGGCCACTATGGCAAGCGTCTCCAGGGTTGGAAGCGACAGTTTGCCCATGGGCCTCGACTTCTTGAGGTGCTTTATGTACTGTGCACAGGTCGGATTGCTGACCATCTGATACCCCCCGGCAAGCTCGACTATGATAATGCCACCGTTTCTCTGCCGATATTGACCGAGCAGTTGCTCCATACACTCGGCTATTTCGTCCTCAGAGATACCGGTCAGTTTCTTTAGGTCGGCAACAGACAACGCATCCCCGGAGATAAACAACAGCGCCTCGATAACCGCCATCCACTGGCAGACATTGGGGCGATCCTGCACGGCCCCCTCTGCTTCAGTGCCCTCACCTGCGGTTGCCAAACTGTCCTCGTAATTCTCTGCCATATCACAGGTATTATATAGGGAAGCAGTTAGAGTTGACAATGTCAGGACAGGAATCTTTTTTTTGGTGCGATCAAAAATTCGAGCAAAAAAGGTGACTGATTGTGTATAATGTGTCTGAGACAAATGCGCAGACAATTGTACAGCAAGACAGTATGAAGGCGATAGTAACCGGCGGGACAGGTTTTATAGGTAGCCACCTGGTAGAGGAACTTGTGCTCAGGGGTTACTCGGTGACATGCCTTGTCAGGAGCACGTCAAACCTGCAATGGATCGAGGGGTTTCCCGTGTGTATACTGGAAGGGGATTGCATGAAGGTAGACACCCTTGAGGGTCTACTGAGCGATTGCGATTACGTCTTTCACCTGGCCGGGTTGACAAAGGCCGGCAACGCAGATGACTTCTACTGCACAAACACCTCCGGTACGGAAAACCTGGTCGAGGCGGCGTACAAGTACGTAAAGGGTATCAAGCGGTTTGTCCATATAAGTACGCTTGCCGTTGCCGGACCAAGCAAGGACGGTACCCCGCTGAGTGTCGATGCACATCCTGAGCCGGTGTCAGACTACGGCAAGAGCAAGCTGGGCGGAGAACTCGCCGTGCAGGCATACAAAGACAGACTTCCCATCACGATAATCAGACCACCGGCCGTATATGGCCCCCGCGACAGGGACATGTTCATGCTCTTTAAGATGATAAAGCAGGGTATCCTGCCCTACTGGGGTAAGTCGTACTACTCGCTCATATATGTGGAGGACCTGGTAAAGGGGATTGTTAGCGCCATAGAAACGGATAAGACCATCGGCAGCACATATTACCTGTCAGACCTGGATGTGCATACCAGCGACGACATCGCAGATGCTATCGCACAGGAGCTTGACTGTCGCTACTTAAAGGTAACAATACCCAAGGGCGTTATGCCGGTAATTGCCGCCATCGCCTGCAAGTTAACGAAGAAAGGTATAATAAATCCGGATAAAATAAAGGAGTTGATTCATCCCTACTGGCTATGTAACAGTGACGAGGCTGTCAGGGACTTCGGATTCGAACCAAAGACAAAATTAAAGGACGGTATTAGATGGACGGCAAACTGGTACAAGATACACAAATGGCTGTAGAAGATACGAAAAAAGATATATTCAACAAGTGCCTGAAATTTGACAAGGTACGGCAACTGATGTCGATGGGTTTGTATCCGTATTTTAGGGCCATAGAGAGTGCACAGGAACCGGAGGTCTTTATCGACGGTCGCAGGATGATCATGGTCGGCTCCAACAATTACCTCGGACTGAACAACCACCCAAAGGTAAAAGAGGCCGCACTGGCTGCCCTGAACAAATACGGAACCGGTTGTGCCGGCTCCCGCTTCTTAAACGGCACCCTCGATATACACGTGCAGTTGGAGGAGAAACTTGCCCGATTTATGAGAAAGGAGGCCGCACTGATCTTTACCACCGGCTTTCAGGTCAATCTGGGTGTTATATCGGCGCTGGTTGGCAGGGAGGATACCGTTATCCTTGATAAACTCGACCACGCAAGCATTATAGATGGCTGTCGCCTCTCCTATGGCGAGGTGAAGAAGTTCAGACACAACGATATCAAAGACTACGAACGAGTCCTCTCCGAAACCACAACACGGGCAACCCTGACCGTTGTCGATGGCGTCTTCAGCATGGAGGGAGACATCATAGACCTGCCCGCCCTGATACCAGTCGCCAGGAAATACAACTCAAAGGTCATGATTGACGACGCCCACGGCATAGGCGTCCTGGGTAAAACCGGCAGAGGCACGGCAGAGTATTATGGTCTTGAGGATGAAGTCCACCTGGTGATGGGAACCTACAGCAAGGCCCTTGCCTCTATCGGTGGCTTTATCGCCGGTGACAAGGACGTCATACATTATATCAAGCACATGGCCAGGGCGCTCATATTCAGCGCCAGCCCCACACCGTCCTCCGTGGCCTCGGTCATTGCTGCCCTGGATGTCATAGAGAACGAGCCGGAGAGACTCACCGCCCTGCTGAAGAACACACAAAAGATGCTCCACGGCTTCAGGGCTATGGGGTTTAAGACAGGTCCCACGCAGTCGCCAATTATACCGGTCATCGTCGGCAACGACGAGCTGGCATTTAAGATGACAATGATGCTCCACGAAAAGGGGGTCTTTGTCAACGTCGTTGTCAGTCCGGCAGTCCCCCCCGGCAGCGCCATGATCAGGACTAGCTACATGGCCACACACACCGAACAACAACTAGACTTCGTCCTGGATGCCTTCTATCAAACAGGAAAGATACTCAATATCTTGTAAAATCGCCCCGCACGTGACTGCTCACCCCTGCAGTGTGCTCACCCCTGGCAGTGGTTGAACGCTACTTCAACGCATCGATAAGGAGCTGTTTATTTACCTTAAACTCCCTCGATGTGGAGTCAAACACTATGTTCTGCTTTCTTAACCTAGACATCGTCCGCGAAACCACCTCTCGGACAGTCCCTATCATCGAGGCCATCTCCTGATGAGTCAGCGACAGGGTGACAATGTTGCTGTCGGGGTCCTTATCGTTGGCCGCATTGAGCAGGATCATCAGTACCCGCTTGACCACGTCCTTAAATGTCAGACTTTCTATGATGCCAGACAGATGCTTCACCCGATCGCAAATGGTACTCAACACCCGTATCCCCATCGGGGTAAGACCGGCATAAATGCTTTCGTGAAAGGACTCTGTCGGAATCAGCACCAGAGAGGTATCCTCCAGGGCGATGGCATTTACCATGTTCTTTCTATCGGCATATATCGGGGCACAACAAAAATAATCCCCGGCCTTCATTATCCGGATCACTATCTCTCTGCCTTCCTCGGAGGTCTTAAATAGCTTTATGTAGCCTGATTCCACGACAAAAACAAACCTTATCTCATCCCCCTCCCAGAATAAATAGTCATTCCTGCAACACTTTTTACGTACAGCCTTGCTCTCTATTGTGGAAAGCTCATATGACGAAAAAGCCGCTAAACACGGTAAACACTGTAAGCTGTTGTCATGGTCATCTGCCTTTGTCCCCTTGCCACGTCTTATCTTACCGGTAGAGCGGCCCTTAATTTCCTTAGTCGTATCCTTCTGCATATCGTCAACCCACTCTTGAAATTTCTTGTTTATAACAATGTTACTCTAATCTCTATAAATCAATACTAAATGCTTTGTCACTATTTTGTCAATGGGATTTTATTAAACAGTGTGGCAGGTATAAAAAATGTCTATGACATCTGTCACATAAACCGGCGTTGCTGACAGTACATCAGGGGCAACGTAAGGATTTTCAGAAAGTCTACAGAGTAAATGTCTTATGGTGCTTTATCTATAGTATACTATAAATATTACATTTGACTTTGCTGTATCGATATGATATTATACTATCATCACAGTGAGTTGGTGGATATATTTATAAAAAAGCTACATGGTAAGAGGTATACGGTAAGATATATTAATATGGCTTATATACGGTTAAATGACAATTAAGAGATTCATAATAGGCCGGCTGTCTATTGTTTTTGCCATATATACGCTGTATATATCGTTTAGCATTTTTTACAACTTCCACAGACTGACGATGCAAACCATCAGGGAGAAGTCGCTCATTACCGCCTCGACGATCAAGGCCGGTCTGACGGCACACATGAACAGCGGTACGATGGACAAGAAGGACTACTTTCTCCAGGAGATCAGCTACCTCAAGGGGATCGACAAGCTGTGGATAACACGGGTGCAAGACATCGGCCTGGGCGATGTGAAAAATGTCTCACTCGATTCCATAGACGAGGTGGCCATCAAGACCAATAAACCACAGTTTATCGATTACAAAGTCAATGACACGCAACGCTTCAGGGTTGCAGTTCCATACATAGCCTCAAATACTGGCAACCTCAAGTGCCTCAACTGTCACCATGTCATGGCAGATACCACCATAGGTATTCTGAATATGGAGATGGATATCAGTGAGTTCAGGGACAGCAACGTCCAATTTATAGTCTTTACGATAGTCTCTTTACTTGTGGCTGCGATACTGACCACGATGATTCTCATCAGCGCGCTTCAGCGGACGGTGGCAAGACCCCTGCGGGCACTTATCGGAATGTTTGCCGAAGCGGTCAGGGAGTACAAGGAGATAGACCCCGAGGAGTTTGAGCTACAGGAACACAGGAGTATCATCAAGGAAATGAATCACATCCTGTACGAAATAAAGGACAGAGACGATGACATCCGAACCCTGAACACCTTCCTGGAAAACGCGGTGACACAGCGAACTCAGGAACTGCAACAAAAGGCCATCACGGACAGCCTCACGGGGCTTTACAACAGAAACCGACTCATAGAAGACCTCCAAAAAAATGTGGATGCAGAAAAATCCGTCCTGCTTATCAACATTGACGACTTTTCGCAGATAAACAACGTCTACGGTATGCGCATCGGCGACATGGTCTTAAAGTTGGTGGCCGATATACTCAAAAAACTCACACCCGATAATGCCTCTCTGTACAGGATATCCGGCGATGAGTTTCTCATGATGCTCATCTCTCCACAGGGTAATCAACCACGCCAGTTAGCCAACACATTGAAGGACTACGTCAACAACAACAACATAAACATCGTCGGCGAGGAACTCTACATCAAGATAACCTTCACGATAGGGCTTGATACCAACGTGGACGGGGTGGTGGTAAGGCACGCCACGGTTGCCGTTATGGAGGCCAGGGAGCATGGCAAAAACAGAGTCCAGGTCTACTCACCAGACTCACAGACAGAACAACGCTACAAGAACAACCTCTACTGGGCCAACGAACTGAAAAAGGCCATCGAACGACAGGACATCATCCCCTACTTCCAGGCTATAATCGATAACTCCACCGGCAAGCCCGGCAAGTTTGAGGCCCTGGTAAGAATGAAAGACAGCACGGGGGCTATTATTTCCCCCATCTACTTCCTCGAACCCGCCAGAAAGACAGGTATCTTTACCAGCATCACCAAGGTCATGATAGACAAGAGCATGGAATACTTCAAGGACAAGCCTTACGAGTTTTCGATAAATATCACCGACTTTGACTTCAAGGAGGGCTTTCTGCTGGACTACCTGGAGCAGCGACTGCGGCAGCACAACATACCGCCATCACGGGTTGTGCTGGAGATACTTGAGGGTATCAGCATGAAGGGAACAAAGGACACGATAGACCAGATAGACGAACTCTCGGCAATGGGCTTTAAGATCGCCATCGATGACTTTGGCACCGAGTACTCAAACTTCAGTCGCCTCTTAGAGCTTCACGCCGACTACATAAAGATCGACGGCAGCTTCATAAAGGGTCTTGTCACGGACAAAAACAGTCGCAAGATAGTCAAGTCCATAACCGACTTTGCCCACAGCATAGACACGAAGGTCATCGCCGAGTACGTCCACAACAAGGAGGTCCAGGAGATCGTACTTGAGCTGGGCATCGACTACTCACAGGGCTACTACTTCTCAGAACCCGTGAGGGATATCACCAAGATTACGACAAAATAAAGGTAATAGTTCACCCCCCCTGAAAAAAAAAAGAAGGGGAGCGGCTCCGCCCTCCCCTCAGACCCCTCCCGCAAGGGGACCAGTCCCCTTGACCCCGTTATGCTTAACCCTAAGTTTTACATGTAGGCTCTATGTTAAAAGCAAACTTTGTTTCTGCCGGAACGTTTGGCCTCATAGAGAAGTGCATCAGCGCGGTTTAAAAACTCTTCTTCTGTTTCGCCCTCTGCATATGTTACTACACCGAAGCTGCTTGTAATTCTTATATCGCATATGAGTTGGCTTTCTATATTCGCTCGCAAACGTTGCGCTACCTTAACAGCGGTATCTAATTTTATATTCGGCATCAGAATCACAAACTCTTCCCCGCCCCATCTTGCCAGCACATCCTGGGTACGAATTTGTTCGGATATGAGTTTGGCAAGTTCCTTTAAGGTGCAGTCTCCCAACAGATGTCCATACTTATCGTTGACTGCTTTGAAATGGTCTATATCAAAAAAAATCAAGGAAACAGGAGACTCACTGCACTGTCTGTTTGTTATGTGCATCGACAATGTGTTGTTAAAGTATCTCTTGTTATATATACCTGTCAACTCATCTGTAATGTTTGTAATCTCCAGTTCTTTCCTCTTGCTTTCATAATTTTCCACGTCGGTTAAGGAAAAGATGTATATTTCGCTCTCAGGAATGTGGGCATACTTTAAGATATATGCCCCCGATAAATTGTTACAATCAGCCGTCTTTACGGAAACCATGCTCTCTTCTTCTTTGTGCTCTTTCAGGTAATCGATTAAGCTGATATACTCCGCAGAAGGATTACTGTCAGTATCCCCGGCACCGGCATCGATATTTCTGGATAAAATGTCATCGGGATATTTATACTTGCCGGTAAATTCACTTATGGACTCGCAACTCAGAAAAGTAAGGAAGGTAGAGTTTGCAAACTCCACCTTTCCATCTCTTGTCGTAAAGATAAAATTTGGCAGTGAATTGAGTATAAAACCGATTAGCTTGCTCTTTTCGTATAGCTCTCGTTTTTGCAGAGAAACGGTTATAAGTTTTGCCATTGTGTCAACGAGTTTGTGTGGGTCTATGGGTTTTTTTATGAAGCTGTCTATGTTGGCATCTATGGCCTTAAGAAAAAACTCCTCATCATTAAACGCGGTGGTGACTATTATTTTGGTATCATCCCGTATTGCTTTAATCCGTTTGGCCATCTCAATGCCATCCATCTTAGGCATTCGTATGTCGGTAACTACAATGTCCGGATTTTGCGTCTTAAAAAGCTCAAGCCCCTCTTGACCATTAAAGGCTTTAAATACTATTTTTACACGTTTTCTTAAAAATGTAGAGAGAATCCTGTTTATATCCTCATTATCTTCAACATACAAAAGCGTTACATCTTTCAGGATATCTTCGGCATCAGAATCTGTTATTTCAGAACGCATGAGAACATTATAACAGTATGAATTAACCGTGTCAAGTCCGTCTATAAGGGCAATGTATCTTCTTAAAAAAAACGTAATAGTTCAGGTATACATATGGAAAGATTACACTGTGAACAATATATAATGGGGTCAAGCAACCGTGATGTCAAGAGAAAAATTATTCATTAATAACCTGCATTTAAAATCCTATTAATCAACAGTTTACGCATACTGCGACAATAAATTGTTTTGGTT
>NZ_JABXWD010000154.1 GCF_019173545.1 Candidatus Magnetobacterium casense
GCCCTTGTTGTCAGGGACATGGCCAAGGCCCTCGGTGTTGCAAACGTCTTCGTAGTTGCCGGCAAGGTCAGAGGCAGCTCGGATGTCGAGTTTATAAAGGGTCTCCTGGAGGGGATGAACTATGTCGGCTCAGTTGGTTTCAGCCAGGCCGTGGTGGAGGCCGATATCAAGGGCGTTCCGCCATACAAAAATGCCCCCGAAGCCGTTGAAGACATAAAAATCATCAAGAACACCATTGAATCCGCCATAAGAAAACCAGGCAACGTACAAAATGACAACTAAATCGGCCATCAGAAGGTCAGTCCTGCACGGCCGGGACGCTATCACTGCCGCAGACAAGGACACCAGGGATGCAGAGATAAAGACCAGACTGCTCCGCCTCAGACAGTTCAGAGATGCCACAACGGTGATGTTCTACGCCTCCTTCAGGAGCGAGCCGGAGACCCTCACAATCATAGCGGATGCCCTTGGCAGTGGCAAGTTGGTGGCGTTGCCAAAGGTGGACATGCTGAAACGGCAGTTGGATATATACGAAATACGCAATATGGGCGAGCTTGTCAGTGGATGTATGAACATCCCCGAGCCGAATGTCTCCCAATCACGGCGCATAGACACTGAGCAGTTGAGCCGCTTTGACCTCATTGTGATGCCCGGTGTGGCGTTTGATACCGCCGGTGGCAGACTTGGCTATGGCGGCGGGTTCTACGACAGACTGTTGAGTTCTATGCAATACAGGCATCCCCTGTTGGTTGCCCTTGCATACACAGAGCAAATGGTGGATGACATCCCCATGCAGGAACACGACGTCAGGGTTGACATGATAATAACCGATACCGGTATCATCAGGCCGACACTGCAAATGCCCGCAATGGCATAAGATATGGATATCGAAAAAATAAAACGCGGCGTGGAATTAATCCTTGAGGGGATCGGCGAGCACCCCCAAAGACCCGGTCTTCAGAGAACCCCACATCGAGTTGCGGCCATGTACAAGGAAATACTATCGGGGATGGCCACCCCGGGGGAAGAACTGCTTAAGCCCATAGACGGCGAAAACTATGATGAGATGGTGATCCTCAAGGATATTACGTTCTATTCCATGTGTGAACACCACATGCTGCCTTTTTTTGGAACGGCCAATATCGCCTACATACCGGATGGCGGTAAGATCGTGGGTATCGGTGAGTTGGCAAAGGCCCTCGACCTCATGGCAAAACGCCTCCAGGTACAGGAGAGACTCACCACGCAACTGGCAGACCTGATCATGGATTCGCTGCGACCCAAGGGTACGATGGTGGTGATTGAGGCCGAACACCTCTGCCTGAGTATGCGGGGGTTAAAGAAGCAGGGTGCCAAGGTTGTTACCTCCGCCGTCAGAGGCATATTCAGGACAAGGAAGTCTACGCGCGATGAGATACTGTCGTTGATACGACAATCGTAAAACAATTAACTCTCAAGTATTACTTGAGGTTATCTCCGGGGGTTACACCCCGGGGCGGATATTTTATAAACAGATGGCTTTTATCAATTAAATATTAAGGAGGATTTTGTGTCGGCAACCATAATAGACGGCAAGAAGGTTTCAAAGGATATTACGGATGAGCTTCAGAAGGAAGTGGCAGGGCTGCGCGCCAAGGGTGTGGAGCCTGGGCTGGCCGTTGTCCTGGTGGGAGAAAACCCCGCTTCGAAGAAATATGTTGGAAGCAAGGAAAAGATGTGTGAAACGCTTGGTATCAAGAGCCTTGGTAACAAGATACCCGATACCACCACACAGGCAGAGCTTATCAAGCTCATAGACGACCTCAATGCAGACCCCAAGGTGCATGGCATACTGGTGCAACTGCCCCTGCCCAAGCACCTCGATGAAAAGGCCGTGATGCACCGCATAGCGCCCGAAAAGGACGTCGATGGCTTTGGCCCCGATGCCCTTGGCAGATTGTTGTTGGACGAACCGGGTTTTCTGCCATGCACGCCCCACGGTTGCATAAAGCTCCTGGATGCCTACGGGATCGACCCCAAGGGCAAACATGCCGTGGTCGTTGGCAGGAGCGTGATAGTGGGTAAGCCAATTTCGATGCTGCTGTTACGTAAACACGCCACCGTAACAATCTGCCACAGCAGGACGACGGACCTCAAAGAGGTATGCCTCAGTGCCGACATCCTTTGTGCAGCCATAGGGAAGGCCGAAATGATCAAGGGCGACTGGATCAAGGAGGGTGCAACCGTCATAGATATAGGCATTAACGTTGGAGCGGACGGCAAACTCGTTGGTGATGTGGAGTTTGGTGCGGCAAAGGAGCGGGCCGGCTTTATTACGCCTGTCCCCGGTGGCGTGGGACCCATGACAATCGCCATGCTTATGTATAACACGATAGAGGCCGCCAAATTCTCCATACAACGAGCATAGGGAGCGGAGTTATCAATACAACAAGTAAAAACACGGGAGACTTTACACCATGATTATAACTACCAAGAAGGACACTAATAAGTTACTACAGACCCTCGATCGGTATAAGAGCTTCTACCTGATAGGTTGTTCCGAGTGTGCCGCCCTATGTGGTACGGGTAATGAGGAGGCCATCAAGGAGCTGACCCAGACGCTTACGGCGGCGGGCAAAACCGTCACCGGTGGGATGGTGCCTAAGACCGGGTGTCAGACGCTGGGGACAAAGATCGAACTGAAAAAGGACAAGGATGCCTGTAACGACGCCGAAGTCATAATAGTCATGTCCTGTGGGGCGGGCACCCAGAGCGCCGTTGAGATATTCCCCGACAAGCCGGTCTATCCCTCCAACGACAGCTTGTTTTTGGGCAACATGACGCGTTTTCAGATGTTTGATGAGCGTTGTTCGCTCTGTGGCGATTGCATCCTGGAGTTGACGGGTGGCATCTGCCCGGTGACCAACTGTCCCAAGGGGCTCTTGAATGGCCCCTGTGGCGGCATGAAGGACGGCAACTGCGAAGTCAGCGCCGATATCCCCTGTGCATGGATACGCATATACGAGCGACAGAAGAAACTCAACGAACTCGAAAAAATGGATGAGATCGCCCCACCCAAGGACTGGTCAAAGAGTCAGAAGCCACACTCGCTGTATAACAAAAAAGAAGACAAGAAGAAAGACAAAACGGCATCGTCAAAAGAGAAGGAGAACAAATAATGAGCTTTAAAGAAACCCTCCAATCTGGTAAGTTTGTTGTAACGGCCGAGGTCGGCCCACCCAAGGGAACCGATATCGCAACGATGCTCCATGACATGCACCTGCTCAAAGGCAAACTCGATGCCGTAAACGTAACCGACAATCAGTCCGCCGTGATGCGCATAAACTCCATGGCGGTGTGTAAGCTGGCCATCGAACAGGGGCTTGAGCCGATCCTTCAGATGACGTGCAGGGACAGAAACCGCATAGCGTTACAGTCAGACCTCTTAGGTGCCAGCGTTCTGGGCATCCACAACGTCCTGATCATGACGGGCGATCACGTCTCGGCGGGGGATCAGAAGGGTGCCAAACCCGTCTACGATATAGAATCGGTGCAACTGCTTCAGGTCGTCGATGGTCTAAACAGCGGCAAGGACATGTATGGCAATGCGTTAAAGGGTGCTACGAGTTTCTTTCAGGGAGCGGTCGTCACCCCCGAGGCCAACCCCCTTGAACCACAATTGATGAAGTTCAAAAAGAAGGTCAAGGCCGGTGCGCATTTCTTTCAGACCCAGGCCATCTATGACATAGACAAGTTCAAGGAGTTCATGGTCTTTGCCAGGAATTTCCCGGTAAAGATTCTGGCCGGTCTGGTGGTATTAAAGAGCGTCGGTATGGCCAACTTCCTCAACAACAACGTCCCCGGCATAAAGGTCCCCCAGACCCTTATAGACGAGTTAAAGGCAGCCGGCAAGGAAAAAGCCCTCGATACAGGCCTCAACATCACCGCCAGGCACATCAGGCAACTCAAGGAAGAAAACATCTGTGACGGCGTCCACATCATGGCCATCGGCATGGAAGACAAGGTACCCACGATCCTGGAACGAGCAGGGCTGTTATAAGAAAAAGAAAAGCAGTGGGAGCGGTTTTTGGCAGGGGTACACAACCCCCTCCGCCCTCCCAAAACACAGCCACGGGTATAGCAAAAGCCCACAGGGCTCATTGTTAATGTTTTTTGGGTCAAGGTCCTCCGGTGCAGCTATAGTTGGCGGAAGAAGCCTATTTCGTTATGCACTGCCCTTGCGGCATCCTCTATGGATAGCCCTGCCTGTATATGTTTCAGGGTGATATTGGTGATGATCACACGCAGCATATCGATAAACTCCATGTTGTCGGATTCAAGGCTGTGCAAAAAGGCATCGTCTGTCATACTGGCCTTGACGGGGGAGTCCTCGGGAATCTTTTCCTGCAGGAGTGCCCTATAGGTGTGTATGGGTTGATTTGTTGCGCGCCAGCAAAACAGCATGTACACGAAATCGCAATAGAAATCCATCGTATGCTCATCCATACCCAGACTGACCAGCGTCCCCCTGATCTCTGCCCTCAGGTCATTCTTATAGTCTTGTATACCGTATGAGACATCTCCGTTGAGCACCTGATATGGTGTAAATTGCCACTGCATAAGTTAATGAATCCTCCGGGCCATCAGGCGGTCTTTATAACCAACTCGCTCTTTGCATGTTCGGAGGCATCGTCAATTATATCAATGCCGGCAATAGTGCCCTCTTCCCCGATTTTGCCCTTGAACAGATTATGCAGTTCAATCTTCTTATACATACCCCACTATTATATGCTCCTGTATGTGAAAAACTCAAGTGCAAAAATCAGCCGGGTACATAAATTTTAGTTGGCGTTCTGGTGTTATTGTCTAAGCTATTGCCTACTTGCTTATGACGCTGCCCACGACGGGGTCTATGGTTACGAGGAATGAGTGTTTTTGGTTGAACAGCTTGATTTCGCCACCCGTGGAGCCACCTTCGGCATAAAATGTGACTGTCCATTTACCGCGTGTGAGTTCCCCCTCATTGGGGTCGTTGATGGCTATGCTCACGCCCTTTGGGAGAGTCTTGGTTCTGTTTTTGTACACGATAAGCCCGTTGTCCATATCCACGGTGAGTATTTGTTCCTGCCCTTTGAGTTGCGCCATGTTTTTCATATACCGCATCGTGGCGGCCAGTTCCCTGACGGCAGCCCGCAGTTTGGCCGTTGGCGAGGAGTGCGTAAAGCCAACAGCTACCACCGCCATGATGATCATCATCAGCAGCAGGACAACTATGATTTCGATAAGCGTAAATCCACGCCGGCTAAGTATCTGCCGCATAGGTTATATTTTAATCAACCGGCACCGTTTTAGGCAACAAACATCATCCTGGGGCAGGGCCGTAAGAGAAAAAAAGGGGCGGCTCCGCCCCCCTTCAGAACCCCCCGCAAGGGGACCAGTCCCCTTGACCCCATTATGCGCAGGCTTGATTTTTAAATACAAGCTAAACCATAAACAATTCATAAAATTCTCAAATGCGATTGCCCTGGCCCCCTTCTTGATGGCGTATCTTTTATGTTGTGCCGGCTTGTGTCAGCTTGCTTCTATAGTCTTCGATGGCCTTTCTGAGGGCATCTGCGCCGAGGTTTGAGCAGTGCATCTTCTGTGGCGGCAGACCATCCAGCGCATCGGCCACAGACTCCTTCGTGATGGCCAGCGCCTCTGTCAGCGTCTTGCCCTTGGCCATCTCCGTTATCATACTCGATACCGCTATGGCCGCCCCACAACCAAATGTCTGAAACTTGGCGTCCACTATACGCTCATCCTCAATCTTTATGAACAACTTCATGGCATCCCCACACGTGGGATTACCCTCCATCCCTACGCCATCGGCATCAGGTATCTCACCAACGTTGCGTGGATTGGTAAAGTGATCCATTAACTTCTTGCTATACATAAATCCACCTCCACTGAAGTGCTTATCTTGTTTAATCTCCACAGGTTGGGCGTATATCGCCGGTTAAGCTGCCCGGTGCCGCTTGCTGCGGTCATTGTGTAGCCTCCGGTTCTGATTGTCCCCACCCGTTCCTTCCAAAAGGTGATATCTCTCTGAGTCTGCCTATGATCCTTGGCAGCTCTTCGTTGATGGCATCGACGTCTTCCTCCGTGTTGCCAACGCCCACCGAAAATACAATCGACCCATGCGTCATGCTTGCCGGCACCCCCATGGCTATCAACACCGGAGAGGCCTTCAGCGCCTTGGACGTACAGGCCGAACCACTGGCTGCAACGATCTCTTTGCCCTGGAGCATCAACAGCATTGCTTCTCCCTCGATGTACTCAACAACAAAGCTCGCATGTCCGGGCAGTCTGTTGTCAGGATGTCCCGTCAGGTGAACGCCGTTGATCTTGCCGATAACATCGATGAGTTTGTCCCTGAGGCTCGTGACGTGCGCAATACGACCGGCAAGGTCTCTCCTGGTCAACTCTGCCGCCTTGCCCATGCCCACGATGGCAGGGACGTTCTCCGTGCCGGCACGACGGCCGTTTTCCTGTATGCCACCGTAGATCAGCGGCAGGATGCGTTGTCCGCCTCTGATGTAAAGCGCCCCGGCACCCTTGGGGCCATAGAACTGGTGCGCCGTCAGACTCAACAGGTCAACTCCAAGGTCTGCCACATCAACGGGGATCGCCCCGACGGTGGCAACGCCGTCAACATGAAACGTCACATTGTGCGCCTTGGCAACTGCGGCTATCTCCTTGATTGGCTCTATGCTGCCCACTTCGCTTGAGGCATGTGTGACCGATATAATGGTCGTATCTTTTGTTATGGCCTTTTTTATGTCTGCGGGGTCCACCAGGCCATACTTGTCCACGGCAACGTAGGTCACGACGAAACCGAGTTTTTCCAGCGACCGTGCCGTATTGAGGATTGAGTGGTGTTCGGCCTTTGACGTTATTATGTGGTTACCCGATTGCTGTTTTGCCAGCGCTATGCCCTTGAGGGCAAAGTTGTTTGACTCCGCACCGCTGGATGTAAATACGACCTCTGCCGCCTTTGCGTTGATGAGGGCCGCTACCTGTGTCCTGGCATCATCAATGGCCGTCTTGGCCGATATGCCAAGATCGTAGGGGCTTAACGGATTGCCAAACTGCTCCTTGAAGTATGGCATCATCGCATCCAGTACCTCCGGCAACAGGGGGTTGGTTGCGACATGATCGAAGTATCTCATAGTAAAACCTCCACGTATTAACTTATCGTTTTGCGTGTTTTTCTTATGTATATTTTGTAGTAATCCTCGGCCTCGTCTATGCCTACAAACTCGTTACCGGTCTTGTCGCACCAAGCCGGGACGTCCTCCAATGCCCCGTCATAATCGGTCAGCAGTTCCAGTATCTGTCCGCCGTCGAGTTCGTTCATGTGTTCCTCCAGTTTCAGCAGGTGCATCGGGCACATCATGTAGACGATGTCAGAGGTCACATCAGCCTTTACGTTGTCAACAAACTTCAAACTCATGCAATGACAGTCCTGTCGGCCAACCCGGATGTTGCCTCCGTTGCAGCCATGAGCATCTGGCTGTCAAACTGGCTGCCCTCAAGGAGGTCAACCAAGGTGATGGTGTTAAGGAAGTCCTCGATCTGTCTGCCCAGCGCCTTCCACAACAGGTGGACAACGCAGCCGTCGATCTTGACACATCCCTCATCGGGGTCCAGGCACGACGTGATCGCCACCGGCCCCTCAAGGTCCGACACGATGGCACCAATAGTCACTCGCTCAGGGCTTGAGACCAGCAGGTACCCGCCCCCGGGACCCTTGACGCTCTTTACCAAACCGGTTTTTCTCAGTCTGCCCAGTATCTGCTCCAGGTAGGGGACAGAGACATCCTGCCTCTGCGCTATCTCCCTTATGGTTATAGGGGTATCGGGATAGCCCTTTGCTATCTCAAACATCGCTCGTACCCCGTACT
>NZ_JABXWD010000155.1 GCF_019173545.1 Candidatus Magnetobacterium casense
TTGATTCTATTGCTCTTTGATTCATATATAACAGTCTATCACTTCTTGATCTATTTTGCAATAATTATTTTTCTGCTGCCCCTCTACCATGCTTTTTAAAGAGGATACTGAAAAGAGTTGAAAAAATCGTACTAAATGTTAATGATGTTGATATAGACGAATATATTAGGAGACGTATTAAATCATTGATAGATTTATTGCACAATGTTGTTTCATATCCCAGTAACCATGGAATTATATACAATGAATGTATCTCGCATGTATTTGAAAGCATTTATATAGGCATTGCTAAGATAAATGGTGTTAAACCATGGTGGAAAAGAATTTTAATGATTAAACAAGGAGATGCATATGAAAATGCTCAACACCATATTCTATATCTCTATTTATGGAATCAGTTGAACATAGCCAAAAGAAAAGGGGATTTTCCAACCTGGGAAGGAATCCGTCTAATACGTGAACATGTTTAATGACATACTTTTTATCAAATGGTGTAAGACATTATTATTACAGATAAGTCTATTTGAGATAAATGTCCAATATTTCAAGAAAACAAATAGACAAACTATTGCTTTCTTTGTCTCTGATGATTTGACATGTAATTTAAATGGCTGTTTTGATAAAAACTATCAGCCAAAAGGAGGAAAAATTATTTATGGCCTGGAGTAATATAATTCAAATCCTTAGGAGAATTTTTATTGTCATAAAAAAAATACTAGCTAAAGTTGTACCACACCTTGAAAAGTACATCTTGGAAAAACCCCTCTACTTCTTCGGGAGCATTTCCCCTGGGTTTAAAGGACGATACATCAAGAGGATCATCGATGATCACAACACGTTTAACACAAAGGGGCTTGGTCTGATTGATTCCTTTGCGCTCGATCTCGATCAGGTCTTTGTTGAGGTGCGAATTGATCAAAGCAGCAATCCTGGCAGCCCCCTGACAAACCTGACAGAGAGCAGAGCACTTGCTCAGACAAGGCACATATGGGACTTCATACGCATCAGCGAGGATGGCCGGAAAAAGCAACGGAGGGATGCGGGGTATGCCTTGATTGGTCCACCGGGCTGCGGTAAGACCACGCTGCTTCAGAACATAGCGGTGATTCTTGCGTACAAACGCCACAGGAGGTATGGGATACGTTCATATGTGCCGATCTTTATCCCTATAAGACATATCGCAAAAGACATCGTAAAAGACACGAACTTAGAGAATCCCAAAAACCTTGGAGGGTTGGCAACGGTTTATTTCAGCAATGAGAGGTTATTTTCCGGTCTCAAGCCACCCGATACGTGGTTTGATAACAAGCTGAGGAAGGGTAAGTGTATTGTGCTCCTTGATGGTTTGGATGAGGTTGGAAACCAGGAGGAGAGACGAAAGGTCTCCGAGTGGGTCAACATCCAGATTAAGGCGTATCCGGAGAGTTTGTTTCTCCTTACGTCGCGTCCGCTTGGGTATCTGGCCGTACCACTTCAGGGGGCTTATGTCCTTGAGGTACAGAACTTTGATGCCGGGCAGGTAAAACGCTTTATCAACAACTGGTATCTTGCAAACGAAACAAGAAGCGCAGGAAACGTACTCAGTGATAAAATCCGGGAGAGGGCAAACCGTGGAGCGGCAGACCTCCTTCAGCGGCTGCAAACAACCCCATCGCTCAACGCCCTTACCGCAAACCCCCTGCTGCTGACCATGATAGCGATGGTTCATAAGTATAGAAGTGCGTTGCCCTCCAGTCGTGCTGAACTCTATGGGGAGATATGCGAGGTGATGTTAGCACGTTGGCGCCAGGTAAAAGGGTTGGTTGACGAGTTTAGCGCCGGCCAAAAACGAGGCATCCTGGAGCAACTTGCCTGTCATATGATGGAAGAGAGGGTACGCGAAATACCAAGAAAAGGTGCGATTGATCTCACAATGCGATCCTTGCACCGCATAGGCGTTAAGAAGGGACAAGAGGATGACTTTTTTATCAACCTGCAAGGGTCAAGCGGCCTTTTAGTCGAACGGGAAAAGGAGATACTTGGCTTTGCCCACCTTACCTTCCAGGAGTACTTAACCGTCTCATGTTGGTTGAGCAAGAACAACCATAACCGTGATTGGTGCAGCCTTGTCGATGACAGTTGGTGGCATGAGACATTGAGGTTATACGCAGCACGTTGGGATGCCACGGATATCATCAGGGCCTGCCTTGAGGTACAAGCGATACCGTCTTTGACGCTGGCGTTTGAGTGTCTTGAAGAGGCCCAACAGATTGACGTTGAAACCCGTGAGGCCCTTGAAGGATTTTTTGCCCGCAACCTTGAATCATCAGATGAGGCATTAAAAAAACTTGCCCTGGAGGTCATCATGAACAGACAACTCAAGGCGTTCATTACGATAGATGACAATCGACAAATAAGCAGCGGGTATGTAACGTGTGCGGCATATCAGTTGTTTCTTGACGACATGCGAAAAGATAACACGTATCTACAACCTGACCATTGGCTGGAGTACGTATTTCCTGCAGGCAGCGCCAATGAACCAATTACGGGCATCAGATCGAAAGATGCTGTAGAGTTTTGCAAATGGCTTACGGAGAGACAAGGTGGAACGGTGATGTATCGTTTACCGACGTTTCAAGAAGCTACGGCTACTGTAGAGGAGTCTGATAAGATTGCCACATGGTGTGACAATGAGGAACTGTGGGGATTGACGAAAGATATAAAAAACAGATTAACGGAAATCTTCCATGAGCAGTCAAATTCAACATCTCTGCACTCTATCGATATAGATATTGTAAATACTCTTGCCCTTGACCTTACCCTTACCCTTGCTCGTGACATTGCCCTGACCCGTGCTCTTGACCTTGACCATACCAGAGACCTTATCCTTACCCTTGCTCTTACCTTTGACCGTGACCTTACCCGTGACCTTGCCCTTAACCTTACCCTTGCCCTTGACGTTGCCCGTGCCCTTGCCCGTGTCCTTGCCTGTGCCTTTAACAATATGGGTTTAAACACGATATCAAATGATATTGAAAGCAAGAATTATAAGATTGCCCTAGAAAAAATTAACCCTATACTGTCAGGCAATCATGACGAGTATGTTAAAAAACGTGCTGTATTATTGAAGGATATATTGCAGGTTGCTATTTCAGATTCTGATAAAGAATGCAGTATAGCTCTTATAAAATATGTGGTTCGACTCTATGAGTACATCTACCTCGGTTTTGGTGAGATGAAGCATGATATCGCTCAATCCTGGTGGAAGCGGATGATAGGAATCAAAAGAAAAAATGCTTACTACGAGCAGCAACAGCAAGCCGCCTTACACCTCTACCTGTGGAGCCGGCTAACCCTGGCCCGGATCGAGGGCAAACTCCCGGCGTGGGAGGGTATCCGCCTCGTCCGCGAACAGGTCGGCTAGACCACAGGGGCCGGACGACGTTACCAGCGGGGTCACTCCATTGTATTGCACACAAGTCAGCCGCGCTATATACAAAAATATTATTGATCTGCTACAATATACCTGAAGTAACTCAAAGGAGCAAAGTGGAAGTCTATGTGGTCTGCCAAGGGTAAGACACTAAGAATCGAATACGGAATAAAAACACATATGGGCGGCAGGAGCGAAAATCAGGACAATTGGAACGCCGTCATTGACGAACAAAATGGTCGCTACTGCTTTGTTGTAGCCGATGGCCTCGGAGGCCACAAAGGCGGACAGATCGCCTCGCAGATTGCTGTCAACACGGTGACGGATTGCTTTGCCAGCATCAACGCAGACAATGTCAGTGCGGAACTGACCAATGCCATGCAGGCTGCTCACAATGCCATCAGGCAGCGGAGCAATACCGATGACCGCCTGCGCAATATGCAGTCTACCTGTGTGGTGGCTGTAATCCTGGGCGAAAGGATGTTTTGGGCATACGTGGGAGACTCCCGCATCTACGTATACAGGCAGGGGCTGCCCTTATACCAGAGCAAGGACCACTCGGTGGTGCAACTGCTCCTGGATATGGGCGAAATCACCGCAGAGGCAGCAAAGGACCACCCCGACCGCAATCGCGTGCTCAAGACCCTGGGGATGCCCGATGAACTCAGACCTGCCATCCATGCCGATGGCCTTACCCTGCAATCGGGTGACTACATCCTGCTCTGCACCGACGGCTTATGGCAGTACCTGACCGACTCCGACATGTACAACCTCCACCTGCGCTATGCAAACACCTCCGTTCAGAAAATCACAGAGGCAATGGTCAGGGATGTTGCCAAGACGGCACAGCGGACAAAGGAAAACTATGATAATATTACAGCACAACTCATAATGGTTACGTAATGTACGAAAATATCTGTTGTAACTGCATGACGGACACCAAGGCAACCCCCAGTGTCTGCCCGCAATGTGGCAGCAGCATGGATATCAAAAACGATGCCGTGTCGTTGCAACCCCGCGTGGTACTAAACAAGCAGTACCTGATCGGTACGTGTCTTGGCTCCGGGGGGTTTGGCATCACCTACCTTGGCCTTGACCTGGTGCTGAAGATGCGCGTGGTCATCAAGGAGTTTTTGCCCCGAAACATAGCCAGACGACAACGAGATCAACTCACCGTATTTCCGATATCCGAGGACTACTCCAACGATTACAAGTACGGGCTGACAAAGTTCATAGATGAGGCCCAGACCCTGGCACAGTTTAATCATCCAAGCATTGCGCCCATCCTGTTTTTCTTCAAGGAGAACAATACCGCCTACTTTGTCATGCGCTACATCCAGGGTAAGACCCTTGAGGAGTACATAAAACTCCAGGACAAGGGCATCACACAGCAAGACCTCCTGGACATCATGATGCCAGTGCTGGATGGCCTCGATGCGGTACATCAGGGGGGCATATTGCACAGAGACATAAAGCCCAAGAACATCTACATCCCCGACAACGGCAATCCCATCTTGCTGGACTTCGGCTCCGCCCGCGACGCCATCAGCACCAAGCTATCCATATGCCTGACCCACGGCTATGCCCCGCTTGAGCAATACAGCTCGGATATGAAGCTGGGCAAACAAGGCCCCTGGACGGACATCTACGCCTGCGCCGCAACCATGTATAGCTGCCTCAGAGGATACAACTACGAAAAAAAAACGCATGGACTCACCCACCAAGGCCCCGGACAGACAAAACGGAGAAAAACTCATCCACATCAAAGACATATCCAGACAGAAGCTCTCCGAGGACTTTGCCAACGCCATCATGAAGGCCCTCGAAATGAACATACAAAATCGTCCTGCCTCCGTTGCCGAGTTCCAGGCGCTGCTGATGCCCCCCTCGGATTCCTCGACAACTACGGGCGACTCAAGCACGGCCGATACCGCCATGGAATTGCTGGTAGTAGCAGGCGAGTTTGAGGGAGAACGCATCCCCCTGACCAATAAGCCGGTCCTCATCGGCAGGGACCCTACCAAGTGTGCCATCGTGCTGTCCGAAAAACGTATATCAAGCGTCCACTGCGAAATCCACAGGGAAAAGGGGGCATTCTACGTCAAAGACCTCCGCTCAACCTTTGGCACCTTCCTGGATGACAACAAGAGGCTTGCGGCATTTGAGTCTACGCTGCTCCTGCCCGGAGACGCCTTTTCGCTGGCAGGTTGTGCCGTCTTTCAGTTGACAAGAAAAAGCATCGCCGTCGAACCTCAGGACAATGTTCAACCGACACCTCAACCATCAGACACTCCTAAAACAGAACTCTATGAACAAACTCAAATATTAAAAAATGCTTCGGGATTACAACAACCACCAAAAACCGATCCCAAACCCGATCAAAAAATCGCCCCCAAGGCCGATCAGAAACCAGCTCCAAAAAATAAACAAGAAATCACCCAACTCCCCCTTGCCCCCCGCACAAAGAGATTGCTAAATTTCATCATAGACCTGACTGTGGTCTCTGTTGTTGCCGTGATATTGCGGTTCATTGTCATGTCATCCGCCACGGGAGGCGGCTTAGGATTAACGCTCCTGGTCTTTATCGCCCTGCACATTGTGTACTACACTCTAATGGAGGGTATGACCGGTAAGACGCTCGGGAAGTTTGTCACACACACGCGTGTTGTGATGTCGGGTGGTTTGCAACCACCTGTTGCAGTTGTAGTAATCAGGTCTCTGTTGAGACTTATTCCGTTTGAGCCGTTTTCGTTCGTGCTTCATAAGGACTGGCACGATACAATGTCCGGAACAGCAGTCGTGATGGAGGGCAAACCTCCGGGATAAAGCGTATGAAGGCAACAATCGTATGAGTGAACAATACAGGTCTGACTTTATGAAGATATGCGTCAACTGCATGGAGAGGAGAGACAGCGCCCCTATCTGCAATCACTGTGGGTATGACGAAAGCAAGTACTCAGACCATCCCCTGCTTCTGAAGCCCAGGACAATCCTGAAGGACCAGTACCTGTTGGGCAGGGTACTGGGCCAGGGTGGCTTTGGGATCACGTACATAGGCATGGATATCAATCTCGACAAGAAGGTAGCCATTAAGGAGTTTCTTCCCACAAGCCTTGCCAGCAGGGAGTTGAGCAACTATACGGTATTGCCGTTTAAGGGTAGTCAGGAAGAGAACTTCCGCGAAGGTCTGCGTCTGTTTATAGATGAGGCCAGAAAGGTGACCAAGTTTGCCAACAACGTCAATATTGTCCACGTCATAAACTTCTTTGAGGCCAACAACACCGGCTACATCGTCATGGACTACATAGACGGTGATACGCTGTCCAACCTCATAAAAAAGCGCGGCGGACGACTCCCCGTTGATGAGTCTCTGAGGCTGATGTTTCCCATCCTGGCTGCGCTGAAGGAGATACATGCGCTGGCCCTGTATCACAGGGACATTTCCCCGCAGAATATCTACGTAACCAATGCCGGCACCCCCATACTGATCGACTTTGGTGCTGCACGCTATGTATCGGCGGAGCAGAGTCACAGCCTTGACGTGGTTCTCAAGGCCGGCTATGCCCCCATGGAGCAGTACCAGGCCAGGGGAAAGATCGGCCCCTGGACGGATATCTATGCCTGCGGCGCCACGTTGTATCTCATGATTACGGGCATCCTGCCTCCCCCGGCCCCGGACAGATTCTACGTCGATGAACTAAAGCAGGCATCTGACATAGAGGGCATAGACATATCCCCCGTCCTCGGCAACGCAATCCTGCAAGCGTTGGCCGTGAGGATTGAGGACAGGTTCAAGGGTATCGATGAATTCATAGCCGCCATTGAGCGAAATCCACAAGGGGAATATGTAGAGCTGTTGGAAAAACACCTTGCACACAAACGCATAACCCTGGACAAACGCATCGCGCTTGACCAACTAATGGCCGCAAACAATGTCGATAAAGCAACCGCTGTCACCCTCGAAAACGACATCAGAGCCAGACTGAATATCGATAAACTACAGTGGGAAAACGAATATAAAGACAACTATATACAGCTGTCCAAGAATCATCCCGACGGTATCCCTGAGCAGAGTATAGAGCAACTGGATAGCACCTATGTCACCACCGGGCGCGTAGCCCACAGGTTGGTACTCAAGGACGCTTCAGCCAAGAAGAAAGCATTGAAACAACCCCCGGAGGTTGAAGCGAAGAAGTCTGCGGAGGTATCCAAAGACCATGCAGCAGGGGCGCCCCTTGAAAAAACGTCCCCCCCATCATCAAAAAAGGGCATATACGCCGTTGCGGTAGCCGTTGTAGGTGTGATAATAGTCGCATTGTTTTTATTCGTAACGCCCGGCAACAAGAAACCGCCTGATTCCCCACTGCCGGTACCACAGGCAACCACTGCCTCCCCCTCTGCCGATGTCCGCTACGGTTACATAAACGTATGGAGCAGACCCTCTGCCGAGGTGTTTATAGATGGCGCATCCGTTGGGAAAACACCCCTGTCCC
>NZ_JABXWD010000156.1 GCF_019173545.1 Candidatus Magnetobacterium casense
TATAGTTACTTCTGCTCTTCTGCTTATATCAAGCCAGCTTTTTTTTACGGGGTTAAGGGGGTCGTGCTGGGGGCTGAGGTGGAGCAGAACTCCCCATTCTTTTCTTGTATCACATGCAATCGAAATGCGCTATAAAGCATTAACAATGCCATACTGCTAAAATATAAAAATGGCTTAATTTCTGCTAACCACGGTTGATTGTGGTGCTGCCAATCTGTTATAATGATATGACGATTAAAGACAAAACAGGCAGTTGCAGGCTGCCTTATGGAATACTTAAGGAGGACTTATGGATGCAAAGTTGACATGGGTTGATGGGATGAGGTTTGTGGGGGAGGCCTCATCGGGACATGCCATCGTCATTGACGCCGACCACGAGGTTGGCGGGGAGGACACGGGCATGAGGCCATCGGAGTTGCTGCTAATAGCCCTGGGAGGTTGCTCGGCTATGGATATCATCTCCATCCTCAGAAAAAAGAAACAGGACGTCAGACGTTTTGAGATAAATGTCAGGGGCGATAAAGCCTCCGCACACCCAAAACGCTTTAACACCATCGTCGTGGAATACGTGGTCACCGGCAAGGGCGTAGAGGTCGAGGCCCTCAAGAGGGCAGTGGAGTTGTCCATGACAAAGTACTGCTCGGTAAAGGCTACCATTGAAAACGGCGTCCCCATAGAGTATGCCTACAGGGTCGTTGAGGAGTAGGGGGTGACGTGGCGTTGAGGGAGGACGCTTGAAGACAAGGGCGTTTATTGCCATAAACATAGCAGAGCCGGTGCAGTTGGAGATCGATGCAGCCATAGCCCCGTTGAGGCAGGACTACCGCGGCGTTAAATGGGTCAGAAGAGAAAACCTCCATTTAACGCTAAAGTTTCTCGGCGATATCGATCAGGGTCAGGTGCGGAGGGTTGAGGCTGCCCTGGAAGGGGTTTGTGCCCTGCACCGTCCCTTCGGTGTTGCCCTGATGTCGGTGGGAGGGTTTCAGACCCTGACGCGGCCAAAGGTGCTGTGGATCGGCGTGGAGAATGACACCGCTATGCGGGAACTGCATCGGGATATCGACGCACGACTCTCTGATGCCGGTTTTGCCAGGGAGGACAAGCCCTGGGCTGCACACCTGACAATTGGCAGGTTGAGGGATGGCGGCAATGCTATCGGCCTCATGGAAAAACTGACCCCGTTAAAAACAAAGGACTTTGGTCTCAGCCCCGTCTCAGCCATAGACTTGATGAGCAGTGAGCTAAAATCGGGCGGGCCAATATACTCCGTGATGAGGGAGTTTCCCCTGAAGGGTTAGAGTTATGATGCGTATAGAGACAAAGATAAGTGTAACACTGATTTGCCTGATGCTGTTGGTGCTTGCAACGGCGATGACTCTCTCAGCCATAGAGCTTACCGGTGTGCAGGTGAGGGCGTCTGAGGGACGCAGCGGCTCTGTCATAAGTAAACCTGTGACATTGACCAGGGCTGCCACTATTATCAGGATCGACGGACCAAAGGAAGGCTTCTGCATAACGGGGACTGCCACAATCTGCAGCTCCTCCGAAATAGTCGGAATAACCCTCGAACCAGGCACGTATACGGTGTTTCCCAACGTGCCGGTAGGTAAGGACAGGGAAAAGGTGATCATCTACCTGCGATACTGAGAAGACCTTATAATATGATTTTTGCATCTTAATCAATAAAAGGAGGTATCTTATTTTGATGATAGTGACATCGGTAACGGTCTGGGTTAAGCCCGAGCACGTGGATGATTTCATAGCCGCAACGCGTGCAAACCACGAAGGTTCGGTCAAGGAACCTGGCAACATCCGATTTGACGTGCTCCAGGGCATCAAGGACCCGACACAGTTTCTCCTGTATGAGGCATACGAAAGCGAGGAGGCAGCCGCCGAACACAAAAACACCGCCCACTACAAGACATGGCGCGATACGGTTGAACCCTGGATGGCCAAGCCACGTCAGGGGGTGCCTCACCGCGTGGTCTCACCCCAGGAAAGAGCAAAATGGTGAACCTGAAGTTTAAGTTTGCCAGGCCCCCGCACATATACTTTGGAGCAGGCACGTTCAAGGACGTAGGCACTATTGTCCGTGGCTATGGCCGTAGTGTTGTAGTACTTACCGGAGGAAGCTCTCTGAAGGAGTCGGGGAGGCTGGCTGGGCTTCTGACCGACCTTGATGCCCTTTCGATCAAGCACCGTCACGTGTCAATCAACACGGAGCCTTCCCCTGAGATGATCGATGAAGTGGTCAGGGGTTGCCGTGATGTTGGCGTTGAGGTAGTCCTTGCCGTAGGAGGTGGCAGTGTCCTTGATGCGGGCAAGGCCGTATCGGCGATGCTGCCCACGGGGGAGGGCGTGTTTGATTATCTTGAGGGGGTTGGCAGTGGCGCCGTCCACAGTGGAGTGAAGGTGCCGTTTATAGCGGCGCCAACTACGGCGGGAACGGGCAGTGAGGCAACCAAGAACGCCGTCATAAGCCGTGTGGGACAGGACGGCTTTAAGAAGTCCCTCAGACATGACAACTTCGTTGCAGACGTTGCCGTTGTTGACCCGGAGTTGACCCTATCCTGTCCGCCTTCCGTTACAGCCGCCTGTGGGCTTGATGCCTTTACGCAGTTGCTGGAGTCCTACGTGTCAACGAAGGCCTCTGTCGTCACGGACTCCCTGGCCCTGGGTGCATTGGAGTTGTTTAAGGACAACCTTGTTGCCGCTTGCACGGTGTCCCCGGGGGACATTGTGGTGAGGGCGGCGCTGTCTTATGCCTCGCTGATATCGGGTATAACCCTTGCAAATGCCGGTCTGGGCGTGGTGCATGGGATAAGTTCGTTCATAAGCGCCCATTTTGATATCCCCCATGGTGTCATCTGCGGGACCCTCATCGGGGCGGCAACGAAGGTCAACATCCAGCGTCTGATGGCAGACAATGCCGTGGATGTGCTGAAAAAGTTCGCCGTGGTTGGTGACCTCATAACCGGTCAGAGTGGCAACGGCAGTGTGGAGTTGTCTGTGAAGAGATTACTCTGGGAGATAGACAATTGGGTATCGGTGTTGCGCATGCCACTGCTTAGTCACTATGGCGTGGGGCAGCAGCACCTTGATATGATAGCATCCAGATCTTCAAACAAGGAAAACCCCGTTAAGCTCTCCAAGTCCGATATCATGGATATCCTCCGGCAGCGACTGTGACAAGGGCGAGGGTAGTTGTGGTCGGAGGCTGTTTTTTTTAGCTGCCCAAAAAAATGTTATACTGAAATGACTCAGTTTTTTTAGGCATGATAATTGAGTGTGAAATAATGGGGTCAAGGGGACTGGTCCCCTTGCAGGGGGTTCTGAAGGGGGGCGGAGCCGCCCCTTTCTTTGTTTTTGAAACGTGCTATATATATCATCACAGGATTTTTTACAGCAAGAAAAAAATTATCCCAAAACATAGGGGATATTATTGTATAATTAAGGCAAGCTAATGGCAGCAAAGGAGGCAACACAATGATTGTCAGGTGTTGGGGAGCTAGAGGCTCTATCCCGGTATCAGGCAGAGAGTATCTTAAATACGGTGGCGATACCACCTGTATAGAGATAAGGACGAAAAATGATGAGATTATCATCGTTGATGCCGGCTCCGGGATCAGGGAGTTTGGTAAGCGTATGCTCGACGAAAAACGGACGCGCTTCAATCTGTTGTTTACCCATGCACACTGGGACCATATCATGGGATTTCCGTTTTTCAGGCCCATATACCGTGAAGGTACCGTTATAGACTTTTACGGCTGCGCCTTTTCTGCCGGCACCCTTCAGGATATCATATCCACGACGATGGTATCTCCACACTTCCCTGTCAAGTTCAATGAGATCAAGGCAGAGTTCTCCTATAACAGCATATGTGACAGGAGCATTGTAATTGATAGCGTTGCCATTTCATCAGTCATGTTGAGCCATCCCAACCAGGGACTTGGCTATAAGTTCGTCGAGGACGGTAAGAGCTTTGTCTTTATCACCGACAACGAGCTGACGTATAAGCACCCCGGTGGTCTTGACTTTCAAGATTACGTGGGTTTTTGCAAGGGAGCTGATGTGCTGTTTCACGACTCCGAGTACGTAGAAGCAGAATATACGGAAAAAATAACGTGGGGCCACTCCGTCTATAAAGACTCTCTGAGGTTGGCCATTGAGGCAGGAGTGAAACAGTTCGGCCTCTTTCATCACAACCAGAACAGAACCGATGACGCAGAGGATGAGATCGTTGCCGACTGTCACCGGATCATCAGGGAACAAAATAGCCCCCTGGAATGTCTTGCCGTCTACCAGGGCCTGGAGTTTACACTATAAATAGGGGATAACGTATCCTCTTTATATTTCATGGTAGCAAAGGAAAGAAGGGGGCGGCTCCGCCCCCCCCTCAGACCCCCCTGCAAGGGGACCAGTCCCCTTGACCCCTTACTTCGAAACCTTTTACGATGCTTTTTTTTTAAGAAGATACGGGATAGCTGCGTTTTCTTTCTTTTCTCCTCTTCTATTTTTGGGTGGCAATGTTGTACAATGTATGGAAACAATGAGGAAGGCGGTTAACGGACTATGGAAATGACGGCTGGGATAATTATAATAGGAGACGAGATACTATCGGGGAAGGTAGAGGAATGTAACTGTCTGTTTTTAGCGAGACGGTTGCGTGCCAGGGGGGTAAACGTCTGTCGTGTGTCTATCATATCCGATGAGGTTGACGAAATTGCGACAGAGGTTCGTAGTTTCTCAGAGAGGTACGATTACGTCTTTACCTCCGGGGGGTTGGGCCCAACCCACGATGATGTGACAATCGAGGGTATAGCCAAGGGGTTTTCCGTGCGGATTGTTGTGGAGCCACACCTGCGCAGCATACTGGAGCGCCGATACGGTGACAGGGTGACCCCGGAACGCCTGAAGATGGCCGAAATCCCCGAAGGCGGCGAACTCGTAACCGACAAGGCATTAGAATTTCCGTTGATACGCTACAAGAACGTGTTTGTATTCCCCGGTATCCCGCAATTTCTCAGAGACAAGTTCAACGTCATCGAACACCTGTTCATAGCCCCTTCGATCCTGCTTAAGCGAGTGTACGTCAACGAGTACGAGTCCGAAATAGCCCCCATGCTCAACGAAATAGTCAGAGACAACAGGGCCGTAAAGATCGGCTCCTATCCCATAATGCACAACAGCAACCATCGGGTAATGCTGACCCTTGAGTCCGTGGATGAGGCCGCCCTGACCCTGGCCGTGGATGCACTGGCTAAGAGACTGGGTGATAAAGCAGTCAAGATTGACTGATTGACAAAAAACAAAATGCGTAGTTCTTTGATGGGGTCAAGGGGGTTGGCCCCCTTGCAGGGGAGGTCTGAGGAGGGGGCAGAGCCGCCCTCCTTCTTTTCTTTTATTACATGACACCTAAACGCTCTATAGGCCATCGGGTACGCATTGTAAACAACATCCTTTCCCTGCTCTCTTCCGGCATAGTGGTACATGCCGTTTCGTTCTTTGTCGTCGTGTACCTTGCAAGGGTGTTGGGGCCGGAGGGGTTTGGCAGGATCAACTTTGCCTTTGCCATCGTTGGTTATTTCATGCTCTTTACGGATATGGGAATAGGCGTAATAGCCACCAGGGAGGTTGCCGGCGGACACTACGTGGGTGGGGAGAAGCTCAACAGGTATGTGGGCAACATCATTGCCCTGAGATTGACGATGGCCGTAGTGAGTTTTGTCGTGCTCGTTGCAATTGCCTTGATGCTCGACAAACCGGCAGAGATAAAATCGCTGATAATCCTCTATGGGGCAGGCGTGTTTGTATCGAGTCTGTTCATAGAGTGGTTGTTTCAGGGGCTTGAGCGGATGCACTACATAGCCCTGGGCCGGATCGCAGGGGTAGTGGTCTATGCAGGAGGGGTGTTCAGCCTCATACGCAACCCGCAACAACTGCTCATTGTCGCCTGTCTTCAGTTTCTGGCAGGGGTGGTAACGGCGGGGTGTTTGTTCTGGTCTTTCAGGAAGATTGCCGGCAAAATCGCACTTAATATAGACATGGGGTTGTGGAAGACATCCCTGCGGCAGGCCCTGCCCATAGGGGTGGCAGTGCTCATGAACTTCGTCATCAACAACGCAAATACCGTGATGCTTGGCTTTATGAGTACAGAAAGTGCCGTGGGATACTTTAACAGCGCCTTTAAACTGCTATTGCCCCTGAGTATGCTTGGTTCGGTGTACTTTGATGCGATATACCCGGTCATCACCAGACACTATGCCGGAGTCGAAGCCGGTGCGGGGACATTTGGCGTTGTACTGTCCCTCAGCGCCAGGGTATCAATAACCCTGTTAGTGCCCACTGCCGTTGGTGGCACTATGTTAGCCGGCCCCCTGATGCACCTCATCTACGGTGGCAGTTACGACGCCGCAAGCACGGCGCTGGGATACTTGCTCTGGGCAGGGGCAATAGGCGTATGTAACATGGTGTACATCAGAGGGTTGTGGGCAAGCGCCAGGCAGGGGCTATATCTCAGGGTCGTCCTGGTGCAGGCAATTGTGAGTCTGCTGCTTAACGCCATGCTCATTGGAAGTTTCGCAATAGTGGGTTGTGCTATAGCAGCACTGGTGGTTGAAGCCCTTGGACTACTGTTGTATGTGCGGGCATTCAGGGACATAGCTACGATTGCAGTACACAGGTTTATATTAAAACCAGTGGTAGCATCGGCAATCATGGCGCTCTTTTTGTATACGACTAGCGGGTTTAATATAGCGATTGAGGTACTTGGTGGTGCATTGGTCTATATCGTGTCGCTCTATCTTATAAAGGGTATAACCAGGGATGAGTTAAGTATGATATACAGGGGGATCAGCGGTTTATGAGCTTTATAGTGCATTTCGATTGTGTGCAATACAAGAAAATAGGGGTGCATAAATTTTTGGTGGACGTCATAAGGCCATTGTTTACCGCACTTTTGTACTTTTTACTAAATCGCCATTTAATGCGGTTTTTGAAAATGGATTCCCGTTCCCTGTTCAAGCCAGGGACATGTTTCACGGCAATGACAAGAAATGGTATTTTGCGCCCGTATGTGTCATTCGCAAGCAGGAATCCATCACCAACCACTTTTTTTATGCACCCTCTCTTGCTCCAAATTTTTGCTATTGACTTTTCTGAAATGCTTGTGATAGCATAATGCTACGATGGTGTCCGTGAAGAATCTTAGCAAGGAGGGTTTTTTAGTGTGCCCGAACATTTATATGTTGCAAAGATGCAGTCTTGGCGCGGTTCTTGCCGCTCTCTCTCTCTCTCTCTCTCTCTCTCTCTCTCTCTCTCTCCTGTAATGCACTTCCACTAGCAATCTACTTTATTATCGATACCCCTTGCTATCGTCGTATATCTTTCCGACCGATAGCTAAGGGGTTTTGTCGTTTTTTTAGCCTGTCTGAACTAGGATTTAACGGATTAAGGGATTATCAGGATTATGTTAAGAGGAGCCTTCTGTCTTCATCCTGTAAATCCTTCCATCCGTTAAATCCTAGTTCAGACAATCTTAAGGGAGGTGGTGTATTATGCGCTAGGGGATTGTGAACATCAGGCGTTTCGTGTCATTCCCGCGAAAGCGGGAATCCATGAGTTAAACAAAAAACAAACAACATAAAGGAGGAAACAAATGTTGAAGAAAGTTACTTTAGCAACACTAATCGTGTCACTGCTGCTACCCGCCGTAGTGATGGCCGGTACCATCGAGCTGCCCAGGACGGGGCAGACATCCACCTACGCCACGGGCGACGACGGCGCAATCCAGGCGGGCGTGGCCTGGCCGAGTCCGCGCTTTACCGCCGCTACCAACACGGTCACCGACAACCTCACGGGCCTGGTCTGGACG
>NZ_JABXWD010000157.1 GCF_019173545.1 Candidatus Magnetobacterium casense
AGATATCAAGGCGCATGGGGGCCATGTTGACGCTATCCGTCTATGAAGAGGTCTTGCGCTCACAGCCTGTCATCGGGCAGGTGCGTGCTATCTGGGATGACGTTGCCGCACGCAGGATAGACGGTGAGGATGAGGTTAAACACGCCGAAGGGGTCTTGTTTATAAACGGTATATTTGCCGACTTCGTGTATGCCGTGATGACTCGTGACATTAGCGTCATTGACGATATAATTTCAAGTGTTCGCAAGAGCAGGAAATTGAATGGGCAGGTCAAGGGTATTGTGGTCTTGCTGTATGACATGAGGGCTGCCCTCATCCCAGTGGTCAAGGCAGGTGCAGGGGGTGATGCGGTTGATGATATTGACCCGATTGAAGTCTTGATAAGGAGTTATAACGAAGATACGCTACAGTATATAAATCGGCATATAAATCGACGTGAGGTTAAAGGTATCGTTGATGAAAAAGTAAATGCTATAAAACAGCTCATATCGCAAAGAAGCAGCAAGAACCTTGAAAGATATATTTACGATATAAGCGATTACAATCTCAACAATGGAGGGAGTCAGTTCCTATTCATGACTTGTTGTAATCTCGCTGTTTATGCAATGCGTATCCATAAATGGGGAATGGCAGAGAGGTTGCTTTATTATGCAACTCTTCCGGATATATATGCGGTTATTTGGACTTTACAGTCTAAACTTCTTGAAATTATGAGTCTTTTTAAAAAGGCCTTGAGCACATATGACAAAGCGGTAGGCTTATTCCAAAATGATGCAGCAGCCCGATGTGGCCGTGCGGAGGTCTTGAGGGAACTGGGCAGACTTCCTGAAGCCTTGAGCGCATATGACGAAGAGATCGGACGTTTGCAGTACGGAGTAGACAATGTGAAGTGGCCTAATAACAGGGATTACTTTGTCAATGCACTTTTGAGGGGACTTAACATCGCCAGGAGTTCTTCGTATGAGATGCTCCTGACGCCGAGCTTTCTGGCCTTTTCGAGCTTTGAACCGGCGCTGACTCCGGCAATGAGATAACTGACGGCCTTTGATACCGCTGCCAGGCACTTGCCGCCGTTTGCAGCGATCAACGCCTCAACCTCCCTGCGCCCTACCGGCAGGGTGCCCGTTATCACAAACGTCAGTCCGCTCAGGATTGCCAACTTGGAGTGCGGTGCGGTGTGGTCGGGGTTGGATATCCGCAGCCCCAGCGACTTGAGCGCCTCAAGCGTCCTGATGTTTTCGTCGTCGCTGAAAAATCCGCTGATGCTGCGTGCGATCTTTTCACCCACCTGGTCAATGGATAGCAGTTGAGTAGCCGTTACGTGGTAGAGGTCATCGATTGAGCGGAAGTGTTCGGCCAGGAGCTTTGACACAAACGTGCCCGTATGCGGGATGCCAAGGGCGTAGATGACACGCGCAAGGGTCGTCTCCTTGGCGGCCTCGATGGCATCCAGGAGGTTGACCACCGACCTTTCGGCAAACCGTGGCAGCTTCAGGAGGTCGTCCCTGGTGAGGGAAAAGACGTCAGCGAGGCTATTTATCAGGCCGTGTTCGTGCAACAGGGTGATGTTTTTTTCACCCAGTCCGTCGATGTTCAACGCATTGCGACACACAAAGTGCATCAGCCTCTGACGCAACTGCGCAGGACAGTTTATCCCGATGCACCGCCATGCCACCGCCCCCTCTTCCTGCACCACGTGCGCCCCGCACTGCGGACAAACGGTCGGCGGCGGAAACGGCTCCAACCCTGCCTCACGCATGGTCATGTCAACCGCAACAAGGTGCGGGATCACATCCCCGGCACGCTCAACCACCACGGTGTCGCCAATGCGAAGGTCCTTACGGTTGACCTCGTCCCAGTTGTGCAACGAACACCTGGTCACGGTCACGCCCCCCACACGCACCGGCTCCAGCACCGCCACAGGGGTCAGTATCCCCGTCCGGCCAACGCTCACCTCTATGGATGTCACCTTCGTTACGCCACGGTCACCCCTGTACTTGTACGCAATTGCCCAGCGCGGTGTGCGGGTCTTTGCCCCCAACTGTGTACGCAACGCAAAGTCATCCACCTTGATCACGGCCCCGTCAATCTCAAACGGTAGGTCGGCACGCTCACGCCCTATCTGCGCTATGACCTCGATGGCCTGCTCAATGTCATCGACCCGCCGAAAGATAAACGGCGTCGAAAACCGCTGCCCCCCAAGCCACTGCATCAGCGCACTCTGCGACGATATCTCCACCGCCGCACTGAGCAGACCAATACCGTAGAAGGCAACGTTTAACTTGCGTTTGGCCGTGACCGCCGGGTCCAACTGCCTGATGGAGCCTGCTGCGGCATTGCGCGGGTTGGCAAAGAGCGGTTCACCGGCGGCCTCTCTCTCTGCGTTGAGTGCCTCAAAGTCTGCCGTGCTGATAAAGACCTCGCCACGGACGTCTATCTCCCGGACGTCTTCGGTGAGGAGTCTCAGCGGGATTGACCGGATCGTTCTGATATTGAGAGTGACGTCCTCTCCGGTATGGCCATCGCCGCGCGTAGAGGCCCTGTGCAGGAGGCCATTGCGGTAGGTTAGCTCAATGGCAAGGCCGTCGTACTTTGGCTCCACGGTGTATTTGACGGCAACGGGGTTGTCCAGCAAACGCCTGATGCGTTGGTCAAACTCCCGCACCTCGTCAAACGAAAACGTGTCCTGCAGCGAAAGCATCGGCACATTGTGGGTCACCTTGCCGAACTTCTCCGACGGAGCCGCCCCAACCCTCTGCGTCGGGGAGTAGGGGAGGATGATGCCGGAGGTCTGTTCAAGCCCCAGGAGCGTGTGAAACAGGTCGTCGTACCGGGCGTCCGTGATTGTCGGTGCATCCAGGACGTGGTATCTGTAGCTGTGGTCATTGAGTTCCCTGACCAGCCTGGCTATTTGCCCTGCTACATCTTCTTTTTCAGTGTTGTTTTTCATATGCTACAGAAATATTAACATGACCAATGACTTTTTGTTAATATAGAGACATGAATGTTTGGTTTAACGGAACGATGTTGCCAATAGAGAGTGCGGGTGTCTCCGTCCTTGACCACGGTTTGTTGTATGGGGATGGTGTATTTGAGACGCTGAGGGTCTATGATGGCGTGGTCTTTGAGTTGGATGGACACCTAAAGAGACTTTGCCGGTCGCTGTCCCTGATCAGCCTGGATGTCGGCCTGGATACCAGTCTGGCTATCGGTCTGGGACAGGACGCCCTCACCGCCGCCATCTATGCCACGTTGCAGGCCAACAACCTCAGCAACGCCTACGTCAGGGTCACCGTGACCAGGGGCGTGGGCGAACCGGGACTCGACCCGGCTCTGTGCAACACGCCAACGGTGCTTGTGTTGGCACGGCCATTTAAACCATACACCGAAAGCTCCATAAAGGTAGCGCTCGTTAAGACGAACAGAAACCTCGCCACTGCCATTAATCCTGCAATCAAGTCGCTGAACTTCCTCAACAACATCCTTGCCAGGATTGAGGCCAAAGGCTCAATGGCCCAGGAGGCCCTGATGGTGAATGTCCGTGGTCATATATCGGAGTGTACGGTGTCAAACATCTTTTTTGCAAAGGACAGCGTTCTGTACACGCCCGCATTGAGCTGCGGCATCCTTGACGGTGTAACGAGGGCTGTGGCGCTGAAACTGGCCAGGAAGGAGGGCATTGAAACACGACAAGGGGAGTACTTTCCCGCCACCCTGTACAGGGCCGGCGAGGTCTTTGTGACAAACACCTCAATGGAGATCATGCCCGTGCATAGTGTTGATGACGTTGCCTATGCCATAGGGCCGGTGACCACAGCCCTGCGCAACAGCTTTACCGCATACAGAGACGCCTGTGTCAAGCGTGGGAGACCCCGCTGAGGTGCAGTTGCCGGTTTCTTTACTCTGGCATGTGTCCCATTTGCGTTGGCGGCAAGCAGAATCCGCAAGATATGTGTTATACTCAGGTTAATGATACGGATTACGATTTATGGATTTAAGGAGGTATTGCAATGAGGTTTTTGGTAGTAGTAGCAATGTGTTTGTTGCTGATGAATGTTAGAGTCGTGGTGGTTTGCGCCGAGGAGATCGGTAGCGTAGATACCAAGTTCAACCTGCTTACGCCCAATCACAAAATAGTCATAGAGGCCTTTGACGACCCCAAGGTTGAGGGAGTGACGTGCCATTTGAGCAGGGCGCAGACTGGCGGAATGAAGGGCGCCGTCGGACTGGCCGAAAACCCCTCGGATGCCTCTATAGCATGTCGTCAGATTGGCCCGGTGAAGATTAAGGGCACCCTGAAGGATGGTGAAGATGTCTTTGAAAAGCGCATGTCCGCACTGTTTAAGAAACTCCAGGTAGTCCGTTTCTATGACAAGAAGCGCAACACGCTCGTATACCTCGTCTATAGCGACAAGATAGTTGAAGGTTCACCCAAAAACGCTATCTCTACCGTACCGATAATGCCGTGGAAGTAAGGGGTGACATCCGGCAGTGTAACAGATAAAGCCAGTGTCCAGGCCAACCTACCGAATATCACCAGGTATCAAAACTGGGTGCAAACTGCACCCACCCGATACAGAAATGCGCCCAAAACGCACCCACCCCCTCACCGTCACCTTTGAAGTAAACTTCACTGGATTTTCCGTTATACCATCGGTTAGACTATCGGCAGGGTGATGACACCTGAGAAGAATAACGACAAGGAGGCAAGGGGACATATGATATGAAGTAAGCATACAATAGTTTATTGGTTCCTTCTTACTTCATGTGGGTAACTAGCGACCAACGGAGCGGGTAGTACAATCTACCGACTTATCCTTTTATAGGCTTTCCCTTGCAAACAATAGAGATTAAAGGCAACATGACAAGGCTTATAATTTCTCTTCCCCTGTTGCCCATAGGTGGGTGTTGTTAATCCTACCCACTCACTTTGAGAAAGAGCCATTATTTTTCTGCTGCCCCTCTACCATGCTTTTTAAAGAGGATACACAATATCCTCCCATGAGGACACATTAACCGCAATCGAACAAGACGGCAAGGTTTATGTTGCAATGAAACCGGGTTAGTTGTTGATTTTGATGGCGATAACAACATTGTCGCATTTGAGATTATATCCTTTTCCAAACGAGCAGACCAAGCAGAGCTGTCTGAGGTTCTGCTTGGTGCTTAGTTGGTGCTAAGGAAGGGGTCAAGGGGGTCTGTAACCCCTTGCGGGGGGTTCTAAAGGGGGCGGCACGATTTTCTCGCAGCGGGCCGCACCCGCCCCGGCCACAGACCGCCCCTTTCTTTGCCTTTCTTGCCTTTTATTGAACTGCTTCGAGTTCTTCCGTAACGGATGACATGCCGGCACTTGCTCCCTGCATGAGGGCAAGCTCTTCCACGGAGAATATCTTGTCTATGTCGAGGATGATAATGAACTCGTCGTTGTGCTTGCCCATGCCACGGATAAAATCAGTCTTCAACCTGCTTCCGATCTTAGGGGCTGCCTCTATGTTTTCAGGCTCAAGCTCCATGACCTCCTGCACCGAATCGGCAAGGGTGCCAAGCACCGTTTTTTCGTTATCGAGGGACACTTCAACAATGATCACACACGTATTGACGCTTTTCTTAGTCATCGTCATACCGAACTTCAACCGCAAATCAAGCACGGGAACGACACTGCCCCTGAGATTTATAACGCCACGCATAAAGTCAGGCGTTCTGGGCACCTTTGTCACACTCGAAAACTCCAGCACCTCACGCACCTTCACGATGTCTAAGGCAAATACCTCATCATCCAGCTTAAATGTCAGATACTGCGACAACTCTGTTATACCGGCTACTGACATAAGACCTCCTTATTGATCATTATTTTTTTGTAGTGTCATCTCTCCTGAAAATCTATCGCCTTTGTGCCTCTGCCACGGGTAATATTAGTGGAGCCGCCAGTCTTAAAGTATGCGATCGTCTCTCTGAGGTGCTGCGCATGTGAGGAAAGCTCATCAGAGGTTGAGGCCATCTGTCCTGCTGCGGATGCGGTCTGCTGTATCACCTGATTGAGACTCTGGATGGCATTGTTGATCTGGTCTGCCCCGGAGCTTTGCTCGCCACTTGAGGCGGTGATCTCCTGCACCAGGTCGGCGGTACGCTTTATGTCGGGCACCAGCTTGATGAGCATCTGTCCCGCCTTTTCGGCTACCTTGACGCTGGTCTCCGATAGCTGGCTGATCTCCCCTGCCGCCTTCTGACTGCGTTCGGCTAGCTTTCTCACCTCCGAGGCCACAACCGCAAAGCCCTTGCCATGTTCCCCAGCCCTGGCAGCCTCTATCGCCGCATTGAGGGCCAGGAGATTGGTCTGTCTGGCGATCTCCTCGATTATTGATATCTTGCTTGCGATCTCCTTCATGGCTGCAACGGCCTCCTTTACGGCACTGCCGCTTTCCTCTGCGTGTGTGGCAGACTGCATGGCTATCTTTTCCGTCTGTTGGGCATTGTCGGCATTCTGCTTGATGTTGGCAGTCATCTCCTGCATCGAGGACGACGTCTCCTCTATCGATGCCGCCTGTTGCGTGGCACCATCGGCCATCTGCTGCGACATCGAGCTGAGGCTTCCACTGCCCTCCGTCACGCTGTCAGCGGCCGCCCTTACGTTGTTTACCACCTCCCTGAACCCCTCAACCATAGTCTTCATTGAGGTCATCAAGAGGCCTATTTCATCTTTACGATCAACTTCAACCGTAACCGTCAGCTCACCCTTTGCAAGGTCATCGGCCACCTCAACGCAATTATGCAACGGTCCCGTGATAGACTTTATGATCATGGCAGCTACAATTGCGGCAATCAATACGCCAAAAACCATGATCCCAACAGAGGTGTTACGGATTGACTTGAATTCGGCAGTCGAAGTATCATACATCTTCTTTGCCGATTCGGTTTGCAGCGCTTGCAATTTCTCCGCTACTCCCTTGGCCTCCCTGAACAACGGCCCTACGACCTTTACCATGTGGGTGTTGGCATCGGCAAATTTGCCGGCCTTGTATAATTCCGAAGCATTTTTCAGCCCCTTGTTGACAAACTCTCCGCGCGACTCCGCGAACTTTGCCGCAATGGCCTTCTCGTCTGTACTCAATGACGCCGTCATGTACTCCGCCCATATCTTTGATATCTTTTCGATATTTTGCTCAACCGCATCCGTGTGCCTGGTGATGGGGTGATCGTGCAGCTTACTTTCCTCCATCCGGGGGTCGTGCATGCCGGCAAGAAAGAGCTGCTGCATGTTCTCCCGCATATAGTCGTTTACGTTGGCCAGTTGCTCTATTGGCAACAGGCTGTTTTGATAGATATCACCCATTCCCTTATTACTAACGCTTAATCCATACAGTCCATAAGTCCCTATGCCTATCAACAGCACAGAGAGAAACCCCACCAGAAATATCAACCGTAGTCCAATCCTCGTGTTCTTAAACATTGCTTACCATCTCCTTTAATTTTTAAAAAATAAAGATAAATCTATACCTTTGCCTTTAATCTATAATATAAAGATACTGCAACAATAGCATAGCAACAAAGATATTGTCAAGAAATCGTTGTTTTTTGTTTTTGGGTGCATAAGAGTTTTGTTATAAAAAATTTATAACGTCAGGATTGATTAATAAAGGGTTGCGTGCTTTGTAATCCAACCAAGATGGTTATTGTAAGACAAAAATTACAACAAAGTGACTATAGTGACTACACTGTAGATATCTATCACCGTTGTTTCAGACATCTTTTGTCCAGAGGTTTTCTTTTTTGTATGTCTTCCAACGGTTGTGAATCCAGAGGTACTGCTCCGGGAATGCTGAGACAATGTGCTGCATCTCTGAGGTCATGGCTTGTGTA
>NZ_JABXWD010000158.1 GCF_019173545.1 Candidatus Magnetobacterium casense
TGCCTCTGCAGGATATCTAAGGTTGAAGAGTTATCAATGACGTAGGTGGACATCTGCGCCTTTTTGCCGCCAGCCATCTGGGCTGCCAGACGACGAGCTGCCTCTTGCTGCGAATAGCCTTTCCGGATGAGCCTCTGGTTGATCGCCTCTGCCGTGCTGATAACCGTGATCGTTACATCAACGTCTCTTTCAAAACCGCCCTCAAAGAGCAGTGGAATCTCCGCCACCACTATGCCCCCGGCATTACGCCCATGCAACTCCTTAATTTCCCTCATCACGTGTGGATGTATAATTGCCTCAACCCCGGCTCTGATCGCAGCGTCCGAGAACACGACCCCGGCCATCTTCCGCTTGTCTATCTTACCGTCCTGAGCCAGTATGTCACCGGCAACAGCCACAAGTTCACCCTTGATGGCATCAAGCCCCAAGAGCCTGTGGACTATCTCATCAGCACTGACGGTCACGGCCCCCAGCGCCCTGAACAACCCCAGGACCGTACTCTTGCCCGTACCAAAATTGCCCGTCAGCCCTGCCAGCATCTCAGAGAGAAAAGTTGCGTGCAATGCCCTGCACATACACGACAAATCCACGTTGTTGGACACATGGCACGTTCACTTATTTCTCCTTAACTTTTTTATATTGACAATCTTGTCCATTTACTTTACCCTAGTTCGGGTACGTTGGTCAAGCAACGTGTATATTAAAATGTGGCGAGGTGTTGATTACAAGTGACAATTGGCGATTTGAGAAAAGAGTTGAGGGAGTTTGCCAGACAGAGGGATTGGGATAAGTTTCACACCCCCAAAAACCTGGCAATGGCCCTGAGCGTGGAGGTTGCCGAAGTAGTGGAGATATTTCAGTGGTTGAAGGAACAAGAGAGCACAACCCTGGATGCAGATAAGTTGAGGCATCTCAGGGAAGAGATAGGGGATGTCTTTATCTATCTGACGAACCTGGCCGATAAGTTTGACATCGATCCGCTGGAAGCGGCTATGGAAAAACTCCGGCACAACAGAGACAAGTACCCGGCAGACGTCGTAAGGGGCAAGGCCGCAAAGTACACCGAGTACCTGAAGACATAGAACAGGATTCAGATGCGAATGTTACGTTTACGGTCATTGCCGCTTGCGCAGGACTGCCAAAGTACGAAAGGAAGGGCATTTTGGAAGACCTGGTAGCTAAGGCAGAGATACTCATAGAGGCGCTGCCATATATAAGAAATTTCTATAAGAAGACGTTTGTCATCAAGTACGGAGGCTCTGCCCAGAGCAGGGATGACCTCAAGGATTTGTTTGCCGGTGACATTGTCTTGTTTAACTACGTGGGGATAAACACCGTGATAGTCCACGGAGGCGGACCGCAGATAACGACCATGATGCAGCGGTTTGGCAAGCAACCTGTCTTTGTCGATGGCCACAGGGTCACGGACAGAGAGACGATGCAGATAGTGGAGATGGTGCTGGGCGGGTCCATAAACAAGGAGATCGTGTCGCTGATCAACCGTCACGGTGGCAAGGCCGTGGGCTTGACCGGCAGGGATGCCTCATTTATAAAGGCACGGAAAAAGACGGGTGGAGCAGACCTGGGATTGGTCGGTGAGGTGGAGGCCGTGGATGTATCGATCCTGACGGCGCTGATATCGGGTGGTTTCATCCCGGTGGTGGCGCCCATTGGCACCGGTTCTGACACGGAGGCCCTCAACATAAACGCCGACCTGGTGGCCGCAGCCATTGCCTCGACGCTGGAGGCAGAGAAACTCATCCTCTTAACCGACGTCCCCGGGATCATAGACAAGGATGGCGCCACCATATCCACGCTCAGGGCCGATGACTTCCAGGGGCTTGCCGCAGAGGGTACCATCAAAGGTGGGATGCTGCCAAAGGTGCAGGCCTGTCTTCAGGGACTCAACAGCAAGGTGACAAAGACACACATCATTGATGGTCGCAATCCACACTGTCTGTTGCTGGAGATATTCACTCAAAAGGGCGTGGGGACAGAAATCGTCCTCTGATGCACGGGCAGGTCAACCAGACCTACGACAAGGCATACTATGCGGCCAGGGCACAGGATAACAGTCGTATAGCGTTGCGCTTTTACGCCCGCATTGTCAAGTCATACGTAAGCAGTGGCCGCGTCCTGGATTACGGCTGTGGCACGGGACACTTCATAAAGCAATTTACACGGGGCTATGAGCCTTATGCCTATGACGTCTCACCCTATGCCCTGGGGGTGGTGCGAAACATCAGTGGAGGCATCCACGTATGCACGGAACCTGCGGCATTACAGGAGGGGTTCTTTGATCTCATCACGGCTATACATGTATTGGAGCATATCGCCGACCCCTCTGAGGTGTTGGCCATGTTTTCGTTGCTGCTGAGGGAGGGCGGGATAGTGTTTTTCGTGGTGCCCAACCTCTCCGGCCTGGGACACTGGTTGAGGAAGGGGACGTGGACAGGCTACGGGGACCCCTCTCATGTGTCGCTGTTGCCGTCAAAGACGTGGTGTGAGTTGACCAGGAAGGCCGGTCTGCGGATTCTTAAGACCGGTACGGATGGCCTCTGGGACGTGCCCTATATCAAGGACATGCCCATCTGGATACAGAAACTGATATTTTACCCGCTGCCGGCATTACAGGTGCTCACGGGGCAGTTGTTTATCCCACATGACTGCGGAGAATCGCTTGTGGTCATCGCACAAAAGAGGCCTTACGCATGAGTGGTGCCGCCTGTGGTGCCGCCTTCGGATTGGTTTAGCCTTTCTCTTGGCTTTAATTATGCCGGTTTGACAGATTGCCGTAATACGGTTTTCATGTTCTCCGGCAGTGTCTTGTGGGGATCGTTGAGGTATATTTCGTGGTGCTTGCCGGAGATTATATAGCCCTGCTCCCTGATGAAGCCGTGCAGGACTTCAATGGTCTGGTTTACGCTAGAGAACGGCCCTTTGTGCATGATCTGTGCGCAGAATCCTTCCTGGAAAGTCTCAAACCTTACATTGTTAAGTCGTGAGAGGGTTTTCTTCTTTTTTGCCTGTTCAAGGGCATCCTCAAACAATGCCTTTGTAACGTACTCGGGCTGCATGATCATCAATGTCCACAGCCATGCGTCCTTGTTCTGGGCGTCAAACTGCTCCCCCTGCGTCCACCAAAGTCCTTCCAGAGGCATAACGGTGTAGTCCTTGGCTGCAGGGAGCTTTTTGGACATGAACTTGAGTGTGTATGAAAGCGAAAACAAGCTTTCAGCGGAATTCTTAAATGCCTCTGTTGTGTTCGGGTCACCTGCGCCATCTATCATTAAGAAGTTCATCTGTGGTACGTCTACAGTCTCTGCCGCCTTTGCCGATGGATGATACAGGTGTTTGAGAGTTTTTTTCAGATCAATTTTTTCCATATTAATTACTCCTGTTTTTTTTCTTAGAGACTAAGCATTATAATGTCATGCTATGTTTTTGCCCTGAACTGACTGATTATCAGCATCGCTATTCCCACGGTAAGGGCTGAATCTGCCACGTTAAAGGCAGGCCAATGATATCTGCCAATATAGAGGTCGATAAAATCAACCACGTATGCCCTTGCAACCCGATCAGTTGCGTTGCCCGCTGCCCCGCCCAGCAACAGAGAAAACGCATAGAGGTCATTGTCACTTATCCTGATAAGTGCGGCAATCAGCACCAGGGCCACTACGGAGAGCACTATAAAGGTGCCGTTACCAAGTCCCTGAAACAACCCAAAGGCCGAACCTATGTTTCTGACGTAGACGATGTTAAAAAACGGTAGCACCACCCTTGAGTCATGCAGGGGCAGCGTCTGCACTATCAAGAACTTGGTGCCCTGGTCGAGCAGATAGATTACCGTTGCAATGGCATAAAACTTCCATTTTCCGGAGCCTCCTCTGCCACGTATGATTTTTTCTATCAAACCGGTGCTCATTGTCCGACGCGGAGGACATCGTAACACCTACTGCACAGGTCAGGCTCATCGCTCAAGCTGCCAACGGAGACACTGACGTTCCAGCACCTCTGGCACTTCTGCCCCTCCGCCTTTACAACGTCTACTGCCAGGTTATCGACCTTGTGCATCTGTTGCATCCTTTCATCAGGTATGTGGCTATATGGCAGCAGCTCTGCCTGTGAGACAATAAACAGGGTTGGCAGGAAGTCCTTGTAATCGCTTATCAGCGACATATATGGTTCCTCGCAGAAGAGGCAGACCCTTGCCTCAAGGGAGTTGCCAATGACCCGTTCCTGCCTTTTTATTTCGAGGGCCTTGTTTACGACGTCTCTGACCTTTACCAGGGCCTGCCACCTTTGGTCAAGTGCGTCGTCTGTGAAGCCGGGGTCGGGGGTGGGAAAATCCACCAGGAATATACTGTCATGCCCCTTGTCCTGAAGATGCTGCCAGACCTCCTCAGCCGTAAAGGAGAGGATCGGCGCCATTAGGGCGGTCAACGTTGTCAGGGTTTTTTTCATTGTCCACTGAGCCGCACGTCTCTGGGGGCTGGTGGCGGCAAAGGTGTAGACCCTGTCTTTTATTATGTCGAGGTAGAAGGAACTCATATCTATGATGCAGAAGTTGTGTATGCAGTGAAAGGCCTCATGGAAGCTGTAGTTGTCGTAGGCCTTTGTCACCTGCGTGATGAGCACCTGGAGTCTGTGCATGGCCCATCTGTCGAGTTCGTTGAGGTGGGCGCTGTAGTCGCCGTTATCGAGGTCATTGATGTTGCCGATGAGAAACCTGCATGTGTTTCTGATCTTTCTGTATGCCTCCGTAAGTCTGTCCAGAATTTCCTTTGATATCCTGACGTCGTTTCTGTAGTCCTCGGCGGCGACCCAGAGTCTCAGGATATCGGCGCCGTTTTGGTTGATTATATCTATGGGAGTGATGACGTTTCCCTGGGACTTTGACATCTTCTTGCCCTTGCCGTCAACGACAAAGCCGTGCGTGAGGACGGTCTTAAACGGTGCCCTGTCCCTTACGCCGGTGGAGGTGATAAGTGAACTCTGGAACCATCCCCTGTGCTGATCGCTGCCCTCAAGGTACATGTCAGCCGGCCAGGACAGACCCTCAAATCGCTCAAGCACCGCCTGGTGACTCACACCCGAGTCAAACCAGACATCAAGGATATCGCTTTCCTTGTCAAACTCCTTACCGCCACATTTGGTGCATACATAGCCCTGTGGCAAAAACGCATCGGCGGAGAGTTCAAACCATACATCGGCCCCCTGTGCCTGCACCTTGTCGGTTATCAGTTGTAGGACGCCCCGGTCTGTGACAACCTCGCCACAGCCCTTGCAGTTGAGCACCGCTATGGGCACGCCCCAGGAGCGTTGTCTGGATATACACCAGTCCGGCCTGTTTTTGACCATAGCGTTGATCCTGTCTATGCCCCATGCGGGAATCCAATTGACCCGCTCTATTTCATCGAGGCAACGGGTCCTTAAGTCGTCCCGCTGCATGGAGATAAACCACTGGTCGGTTGCACGGAAGATGACCGGTCTCTTACAGCGCCAGCAGTGCGGATATGAGTGCGTGATCTCCTCTCTGTGCAGGAGGTCATGGCCTTTGCTTAGGAGTTCGATGATTTCCTCGTTTGCCGACAGCACAAACTTACCTTGCAGGAAGCCCCCTTCGGCGGTAAATTTACCGGCGTTGTCAACCGGGGCATAGATGTCAAGGCCGTGCCGTATGCCAACCGCATAGTCATCCTCGCCATGTCCGGGGGCTATATGCACGATACCCGTGCCATCCTCTGCGCTGACAAACGGTGCCGTTACCACCACCGATGTCCTGTCAACAAAGGGATGTGCCGTGGTTATCCCTGCCAGGGCACCGCCCTTGATTGTATATTGCACATTGCCCAGTTTAAGCGTGTCTTTCAATCTCTCAACGAGGTCGCTTGCCACTATGTATGCACTTGCGTCGTCATTGACAATCACGGCATAGTCGAGGTCCGGATGCACCGCCAGGGCCATGTTGGCCGGCAGCGTCCAGGGTGTGGTTGTCCAGATGACGATGTAGATTGCTTTTATGTTATCATCGGTGGTTATCCGCGGGAGGTCTGCCGCCACAACCTTGAACCGGACATAGACGGAAGGTGAGCGTTTGTCGTTGTACTCGACCTCGGCCTCCGCCAGGGCCGTCATGCAGGAGGAACACCAGTGCACCGGCTTTCTGCCCTTGTAGACGTAACCCTTGTTCAGGAACTTGTGAAACTCCCTGACAATGGTCGCCTGATAGTCGTAGTCCATTGTTACATACGGGGTGTCCCACTTGCCGAAGACCCCCAGGCGTATAAACTCATCCCTCTGGATATCGATGAATTTCTCTGCGTATTTACGGCAACGCATACGCCTGTCGTTGACCGACAGTTCGGCCTTCTTGCTGCCAAGCTCCTTGTCCACCTGGTGTTCGATGGGCAGGCCGTGGCAATCCCATCCAGGGACGTATGGTGCGTAGCGACCCCTCATGGAGTTGTACTTGACGATCATGTCCTTGAGTATCTTATTGAGGGCATGGCCGATGTGTATGTGTCCGTTTGCATAGGGGGGGCCGTCGTGAAGGATGTAACTTGTGTTGTCCTTGTTCTTTTGCAGCATCTGCTGGTAAACGGCCTTGTCCTTCCAGAAGGAAAGGGTTTGAGGCTCTCTCTTTATGAGGTTTGCCTTCATGGGAAACTCCGTTTGCGGGAGATTGAGTGTGTCTTTATAGTCTTTTTTCATAATGAATATAAAATACCATTTATTCTCAATGGATGTCAAGGTTCTAAAAAAGTGCGATTCATCATGTCTTATCTGGAATCAGTAATCTTTCTTTCATGGTTCTACTGATGCCGTACCTGTCGGTTTTGAAAAACGACACGGACGTCTGTAATAAATCGGCCAGTCTGGAGAGCTCCTCCGAGACACCTGCCATCTCCTCCGAGAGCGATGTGACTTGCTATGTTCATCGTGGTCCTAGTGTCCGATGAGTCGAGGATGGTGAAACCACCTACCTTGTCGCCCTTTATGTTGGCCGATTTCTTCTCGATAAAGGAATTTGCAATGTTTTCATAGTTTAAGGATATTTATATTTGGCTTGATACAAGGTTCATCCTTGCATTCATTAACTTCGATTGCAACATGAGATAATTTTTGAAAATTACTCAAGAGTCCTTTGTAATGTTCCGTGGTCTTAGGAAAGTGCGTTACCAAAGAAATTATTGCCGCATAGTGATTCGCTCCGACTTTCCATATATGAATATCAGAAATCCTGTTATCAGAATCTTTTTCAATAGCTTGTTTAATTGTAAGCTGATATTCTCTGTCAATACTTGCATCAAGCAATATTGGACTTGCTTGTTTCAACAACCCACACGACCAGCGTGTAATGATAACCGCACCAACTATTCCCATTATAGGATCAAGCCAATTCCACCCTAAGTATTTGCCTGAAACCAGTGCTGCAATGGCAAGCAAAGATGTCATGGCGTCCGCTAAAACATGCAGATAGGCTGCTCTCAGGTTATGATCATGATGCTCATGATCGTGAGGATGTTCATGAGTATGACTATGATCCTCTTTTAAAAGAAAAGCGCTTATTATATTGACAACCAGACCAAAGACTGCGACGCTGATAGATTCATTAAAATGGATTACTTGTGGATGTATTATTCTTTCCAAAGACTCCACCAACATCACCAGGGCCACGACAGTTAAGGCTATAGCGCTGGCAAAAGGTAGCACCCCAAACAACCGTGGTCATGCAGCCACCGCCATTGTTTGGTTTTGTAGGTGCCTGGGTGGTCGTCCTCGTCGTGGAGGATCAACCCATAACGGCAACGGC
>NZ_JABXWD010000159.1 GCF_019173545.1 Candidatus Magnetobacterium casense
AGGAATGACAAACTTGGAAAAAGCCTGTAACTGTCATTCCTGCGAAAGCAGGAATCCATGCCTTTAAACCATGAAATTAATTTTACCATGCTTTTTAAAGAGGATACGATTGCGGCATAGAATCGCAAGTAATTTTCTTTGAGCAAAAAAATGGCGTCAATACCGTACATCCAATAGAAATTCTGCCTAACGGTAAATATCAGGAAGGTATGCCGGAATCATTTTACAACTTCTTCATCAAGGAAGACCTTTCAATACTGAGGCTGCAATAATGTGCATCGTAATTGACACAAATTGTATCAGTCGTGTGTTTGATACAGATAATGCCCAACACCATGAGTTTGAGCCTGTCTTTGAATGGATCACAAGAGGTAATGGTAAGATTGTTTATGGAGGTTCAACATACGCTAAAGAATTGGAAGAGATGAAAACCAGGCGGAATGTTCTAAAAGCATTTGACAGGGCCGGTAAGATTGTCTATATCGACGATGCTACTGTTGACGACAAGGAAGAGGAGTACAAGGCACACATTAACAACAGGGATTTTGATGATCCGCACATTGTTGCCATTATTGCCGTAAGTGGCGTAAAATTAGTGTGTACAAATGACGCTCGCTCCATCCCGTTTCTGAAAAACAAAAAGTTCTACCCGAAATGAGAATCCCCCAAGATTTACACCGCAAAGAAGAACGCCAACCTTCTCTGCGACGACAACATTGCCGGGTGTTGCAAGCCTGCCAAAAGACTTAACAAAACCATGTGGGAGCTTTTTACTTAATGATCGCATATTATAGCACGTTTCGATTGTGTGCGATACAAGAAAAGAAAGGGGCGGCTCCGCCCCCCTTCAGACCCCCCCGCAAGGGGACCAGTCCCCTTGACCCCGTAAAAATGCCGCATATTCTGTATTTAATCCAATCGAAATTTGCTATAATAAAGACATAGGAGGTAACGATATGACATTTGAAGATGTAATGACAGGCTTTGAAGTAATTAGAAAAAGCTCTGAAGAAACAGCAAGGGAACTCAAAGAAGTAGTCGCTGGACTTAAAGAAACACGGGAGACTGTTAATACACTAGCGGGAAAGTGGGGAAACTTTGTCGTAGGGTTAGTATTACCGGCTACAAAGAAAATGTTCCAGGAAAAAGGAATCGTTATAAAGAATATTTTCAAAGGCGCTGAAAGCGATGAGGAAAGCGCTAAAATGGAAATAGACATATTAGCGGTTAATGGTGACTATGTAGTAGCAATAGAGGTTAAAAGTACATTAGGGGTAGACGATGTAAATGATCATCTGAATAGACTGTTAAAGTTCAAACAAGCCTTTCCTCTATACGCTAATCTGACTGTTATTGGCGCCGTAGCAGGCATTGTCATAAACAAAGGAGTCGATAGATATGCATACCAGAAAGGTCTGTTTGTTATCGGGCAAAGTGGCGACACGGTCAGGATACTAAACGATGAGAAGTTTAAACCCCGATACTTCTAAACCGGGTTTCATCTGAACTATGTGGGTATTAATCAGGTGGCGTTACTGAAATAGCTTGTACCATATGGTCTTTTGAAACTCGATGAAGATGACCTTGGCACTATTTCTATATCTCCACCACCCCTGGAGATTTACATCTGAATCTGCTGCCGGATAGACAACCATGGTCATGCCGTTGCCGACAGCAAGGGGGTTGTAGACGTTTCGTGCCCTGGCAGTGTGATAATGAGACGTGACCAGGATAAATGACCTCGCACCCCTGTCCTTTAACAACCGCATGTTGACCTGTGCCTCGCCATCCGTACTAACCTGACTAAGCCTCTCATCAGACCACACGGCATATTCAGGCTCCACTCCGCTGTCCTTTAATTGCCTCAGATAGAGTTCTGCTATCGTTATCTTCCAATAGATCGGTCCACCCCAAAACACTATGTACTTACCGTATCCCTTCTTGAGTAACTCAACCGCAGCCATGAGACGCTCACCAGTGCCATCCCCGGTCAGTACAACAATGGCATCGCAGGGCTTGACATCGTCTTTATACACAAGTTGACTGGCCATGTAGTTCAGGATAGGTACGTGAAAGAAATACAGGACTATCAAAAGCACAACCATGACAATAGCCGCCCGTTTTATCAGACGTCCCTTGTGTTTTGATCTTCTGTCTATAAGCATTGCCTGATTATCCCTCCTACTGTTGCAGGCCCTGCAGACGCTGCCGTAGTTGCCGGTTTTCCTTTTGCAGGGCATACCACTTCAGCGCCTTGTCTATCGTATAGAGTATCTGTTCCTTCCTGAACGGCTTGGTGATAAAGTCAAAGCCACCCTTTTTGAGTGCCTCGGTTGCCGTTTCAAACGTTCCGTATGCCGTGATGATTATAACTGGCAGGTCGTTGTCTATGTTCTTTATGGCATCCAGTAGTTCAATGCCATCGAGGCCGGGCATCTTGAGGTCGGCTATGATCAGCTCAAAACTGCCGGCTTTAAGCAGATCGACTACCTCCAGGGGATTGTTGGTGGTCGTCACTCCGTAGGGGGTCTTGTCCTTTATGATCATGGATAGTAGCTTGAGCATGTCTGGTTCGTCGTCTACTATCAGTATTTTCTCTGGCATAATGTCTCCTCTGTATAAGATTTAAGTTAAAACGTTTGTGTGTAATTCCTCTGTTTTAGCGTGTTCTTCCGTTATAACGGTCTCCGCCGGTGTTGCGGGCAACGTGATGATAAACGTTGTGCCGGTGTCAGCCGACTCTTCTGCCGTCTTTGTTTCAAATCGGACAGTACCGCCATATTTGGTTATTATACCATAGCTGACCGACAAACCAAGTCCTGTCCCTTCGCCGACCTTCTTTGTCGTAAACAGTGGGTCAAAGACCTTCAGACGATGCTCCTTCCGGATACCCTCGCCGGTGTCCGCAAGTCTGATTTCAACACCACTGCCGGCATCAATGCTGTCGGTTGACACCGTCAACGCACCACCGCCCTTCATCGAAAACTCGGCGTTATTTATGATGTTTAACAACACCTGCTGAAGTTCCACCGGGTCTGCACGCACCACAGGCACTGCATCGGAGAGGTTCTTGGTGACGATTATCTTTTTTAGTTTCAGGTTTTTTCCGATAAATGAAAACAGTTCTTCTATGATCTCATTTATCCCCACAAGTTCGATCCGCTCATCGGGCTTGGTCTGCTCCGTGCAGCGGGCAAAGCTCAGGAGGTTTTCAACGACCCGTTTGGCATTGTTGGCCTGTTTTTCGATGATCTTCAGGATATCGTAGACGTCCGATCCGGGCGGTATCTTCTCTGAGAGCATGTCCGTAAAACCAAGTATTATGGCCATGGGGTTGTTTATCTCATGGGCAACACCGGCCACCATCGTCCCAAGAGAGGCCAGCTTTTCTGTGCGAATCATGTTCTGCTCTATCAGAAACTCTTCGGTTATATCACGCGCTATGCCCAGAACCGCATACATCGAACCCTTCTCATCAAGCAACGGGGTAAAATTTATGCTCAACCAGTAGTCCTTGCCGTCTATGTTGAGGCTAACCGTTTTCTGTTTGCTTACGTTGAAGTCGCAGACATCCCTGATTGCCTTTAGCACAAGCTCCCTGGCCTCCTGGGCAAAGAGACCACCAATACCCTTGCCCAAGACCTCCTTGGGTTTGGTCTTGAAAAACAGGTAGCCAAAGATGTTCATGGAAAGGATATTGGTATCCCTGTCAACCGAAAAAATCACGTCGTGGGCATTTTCCACCAGCGACCGGTACTGGCGGACGGACTTACGCAGCTCCCTGGTCTTTGTATCGACCTCAGTTGTCAGCGTGCTAGTCCAACTGGTCAGGATCCGGATTATCAACACAAACAGCAGGATCAACACCGATATGAACACTCCTCCGATGACAAACTGCCTCAACTGGATAGAGTGAACCTCATCCTCCACCTCGCTCAGTGGCGCAACCACCGCCACAGACCACGTGTGTGAACTGACCGAAACATTGACAGGCGTAAATGCTATCAGCTTGGTACAGGCGTGCTCACTGCCCAGGTGCCAACCCGATTGATACAGACTCATGCCCTCCTTGCCCATGAGCATCAGTTCACGTTGCAATTTGTTTATCTGCTCAAAGGACACGAGTGACTTCTTTTGCTTTCTGGCCTCAAAGGCATTTTTGCCTATGAAGGTAGTCTCAGGGTGATATAAAAACAGGCCATTGTTGTCAATCACCCAGGCATACCCGGTCTTGCCGGAGGTGATTGTGCCGGCTACCTTGCTTATGAGTGAGTTGACATCCACCGTAAAGACCATGACACCCTTAAAGGTGCCGGGTAACCCTGAGACGCCCGATTGCTCCCAGAGGGGCACGGCCATATCCATCAACAGCATGGTCTTGTCACCGGCTGAGGGGATGGCGTAGACCTCGCTTAACAGGACGCTGTTGGGGGCATTACGTGGTGTAGTGGTTACATTGGCCCACGTCAGATATACACTGTCTCTGGCGTATGGGTTGGTCTTGTTGTACCGGGCGTTGTCCAGCACGCAACTGATACGTCCGTCCTTGTCAATTACCCTGACCAGAAGCAGACCCTTGTCCCTTGAGCTTTCAAGAGACCTCCTGAGTTGACGCATCAGGTGATCGTCATCGTTGTATCTGTCAACGGGCCAGTATCTGATCATCTGGAGTTTGTCCGTTATCAGGTCAACGTTGTTTTTGATCTGTGTTGCCGCCCCACGGGCCAATAACAACTGTTGCAGGTTGAACTTGGAGATGACAAGCTCCCGCACCTGCGCTGCCGCCATCCACTCCAGAAACAGCACCGTTACCATCAAAAGCAGGGTTATTATCAGTAACACCCTGCTTAGATACTTGATGCTGCTCAGGGTAAGATATCTGGAAAACACTCTCGATAACCCCTTGCCCATTGTCTTATCTGCCCGAATCTAGTGTTTGGCCTTCTTCATTGAAAGCCCCAATCCCTCAAACACAAAGAATATGGCATAACCCCACATTATGGTATAAAACACGTAAAACACCAACAGTCCAATCAGCAACATTAGTTTATCAGAAACCTTCTGCGGTTGTATACCATAAAAATTATATGCCGGTTCCACGGCCTTTTTGACTACCGTGTTGACGTCCTTTGCTTCTTTGACTTTGCCGTCCTTTTCGAGCTTTTTGGTCATCTTGGAAAGGGCGCCCCACCAGGCCTTCATTACGGTCTTGCCGGGTTGTGCGTACCTGGCCTCCAACTGTTCACCTTTGTTTTGAAACATGGCCTCAGAGTCCTCAAGCACTACCCCAAGGAGCTTGCCCAGTGACCCCTCCACGCTCAGGGCGCCATTGTTTACGCCGGCCTTGACTCCGGCTGCCGTAAACAGCTTACCGGCCAACTCTGCCTCCTCCGGCTTGTCCAGGTTGACCGTCACCGATATGGGGCGTTCGTCCTTCTTTTTATTGCTTTCGATCAGCGCCGGTATAAAGTGGGAAGAACCCTTGGCCAGCTTATTAAACATATCGTCGGCATACACCAGACCATTTTTGCCATCACCAAAGACGGGTGAGAAGATGAGAAACAGCAGGCCGAAAAAACAAGCCGCAATTACTATGCCCTTAAAAAAAGCTCCCGTATTCTTAATCATAACCTACGCCTCCCCCGCGAATTTCTTGAGATTTCCAAAGAACTTGGCAAATATCCACACGGCAAAAAAACCAACAACAGCCCAAAACACTATATTACCGGTGCTTTCGATGAAGGAGCTGACGGATTTGGGAACATTTATCACGTCCAGTTCGGTAAACTTCTTTGGCAGCGTGGTAACCCTGTTAATGAATCCGGCCAATATGGACACGGCATAAAAGCCACGGATATGGGCACTCTTAACGACCGTTGTTGTCAGCGCCCCCACCTGGATACCTATCAGGGAGCCAAGGAGCATGCCCATGGCCAGCGTATAAAACACGTACCCGTATATGGCGTACTGCGTGATGGCGGCAAAGCCTGCGGTAAAGATTATCTGTAGTATATCGGTACCAACGGTGGTCATCGAGGAGACACCGAAGATGTAGACAAACATTGGGAAGGTTATAAATCCCCCTCCAACCCCCATGATGGCAGCCATGACACCGACAATCACACCGCCCAGGGCGACGATCACGCCGGAGATGCTTCTGCCACCGGGGACGTAGTCTTCGTCGAACTTTATCATCGGTGGCAAGTGTATATTCTGCACCTTGAACGTAATGCCTGGGGCTTCTGAGCCGCCGCCGTGGACGTCGCCGGTGTCGGGGGCGTTTCTGGTCTTCAGGAAGTCGATCAGTGCATACACCCCAAGAAAGCCCAGCAGCACGGCATAGATCAGGCTGATAAATGCCTCACTCAACAGTGGATTAAAGTCATAGAGTGTCTTGTTGATGTATCCCCCGATAAGCGCCCCGAAGGTGGAGCCAACCAGGAAGGCCACGGCCAGTTTCACGGAGACGTTGCCCAGTTTCTTGTGTATGGTGGTGCCCATAATTGCCTTGGCGAAGATGTGGAACAGGTCGGTGCCCACTGCCAGGATTCCCTTGACCCCTGCGGCCATCAGCGCCGGTGTGATGATGAATCCTCCACCTGCCCCTATGCAACCGGTGATGAGTCCTGCGGCCATGCCAATTGCTATGGAAACAACAAATATCTTGGTAGAGTAAAACGCCGGGCCGTATGCCGTCTTGGCGCCTATAAAGTCTCCGGCCTCCACAAATGCCACCGCCAGTATCGGTATGATACCGGCAAGGAGCAACCACACCCTCTTTTTGTTCTTAACGATGCTCATCGACACCTCATAGTCCCACTTGGCGTGCGCTATGGAAGCCGACTTCAAAACCTCAAATATCCTGCGTCCTATGCCCATTATACCTCCTAAAAGTATGTATATAGTTTTGTTGGTTTGTTGTTGCCTTGCTATTCAATGCGTGACCGGGTAATTGCAGATAACATGCCACCAACAAAGACCACCGTTTTCAACGGATATAGCGTCAACGACAGGCAGGGGGGGTGCAACTTTTTATTGCAGGGCTTCAGTGCATGTTTTTATTGCAGGGCTTTAGTGCATGTTTTTATTGCACCTTTGGGAAAGAATCAGGACGTGCAGTTTTTTGCATGCAAGGATTCCTTGCACCCACAGATTATAAAAACAAATAAAGTTCAATCGTATCCTCTCAAAAAAGCAGGGTAATTTTTATTTCACGTTTAAAAGGCATGGATTCCTGCTTTCCCCTGTTCAAGCCAGGGGCAGGCTGCGGAATGACAGTTACGGACGTTTTCTAAGTGTGTCATTCCTGGCTTGACCAGGAATCCAGTATGCGTAAAAGTATAGTTACCATGAAATATAAAGAAGATACGTTAAATCCAACCCCATGCCACCACCTATACTGGCAGCAAGGGTTGGACTGGAGCTAGCCGTACTATTTACCATTGCCTATGTTGCCACAAATGCCAGTGTCGTCACCTGTGTTGTCACAAACGTTCATGTTGTTATGAGTGCCAGTGTTGCCGTGATTGTTCGTGTTGCCACTATTGCCCATGTTACCGTGACTACCTGTACTACCGTGGTTGCCAGTGTTGCCACCATTACCCATGTTACCGTGACTACCACCATTGCCCATGTTGTTGTGAGTACCCGTGCTGCCACCACCATTGCCCATGTTGCTCATCATACACATGGCGTTGACCGGGATAACCACCACCAAAGTTACCATCAATACTGCAACTAACACCTGAAACTTTTTCATAACGTCCTCCTTTATTTTTTATTG
>NZ_JABXWD010000016.1 GCF_019173545.1 Candidatus Magnetobacterium casense
AGGAAGCGTGAAAAGCAGAAGGAGTTGCGTGAGATTGCATAAAAAAACAGGCAAAAATGGTTAGCAAAATTGATACCATGCTGTTTGCCTGTTTTTCGAAAACTCGAGGATATTCTATATTTAAAACTTTGGGAAAAGGTGGAGGTTTTATAGGCATTTTTTAGCCGTAGTTGACAATATATCTTTGTAATTACATTCCTTATTCCACATCATTTTTATTTTTACCATTTTGCCTTTATTTTCGTCAAGTAATTAAATTTATATTTACCCCTCATGCCCTTACTGGCACAACTAACTGGGGGCAGAGAGACCCTAGGCACGCCCCTCCCCTTGCAGGGGGTTCTGAAGAGGCCAAGTGCGACTTTTATGGCCGGGGTGCCTCACCCCCTGGAGCGACAAGAAGCCATAGCCCCTTTCTTGTTTTCAGTGTTTTTCATCCGAGGTGGTATTTTCCAACTCTGCGCTGTCTGCCAGGACCAACACGTGGTTAGAGACGACCTGGACGTAGGCGCTCTTGACACTTACTCGCCCTAGCGTGGCACCCTTTTTGTATACGAGCGTGCCTGGCTCCAGGGTGGTCAAAAAGCTCGTATGCCCAGGGAGCACTCCAAACTGCCCTTCCGTGCCGGGGGCTACGACCTCGTCTACCTCATCCGTGAAGGAAAATCCAACGGGTGTTACGATTTCTAAGGTCAGAGATTCTTTCATATCGGATTATACCTGTTTGGACCAGCCGTACTTTTTGGCCCTTTCCTCGACCTCTTCTATGGGGCCTACCATGTAAAACGCCTGTTCGGGGACATCGTCATACTGTCCGTTGACTATGGCATCAAAGCCCTTTATGGTGTCAGCGAGTTTGACGTACTTTCCGGGGGTGCCGGTGAAGGTTTCGGCAACGTGGAAGGGCTGACTCAGGAACCTCTGTAGCCTTCTTGCCCGTGCCACAACGATTTTGTCGTTTTCCGATAGCTCCTCCATTCCGAGGATGGCGATGATGTCCTGTAGTTCCTTGTACCTCTGGAGGGTCATCTGCACCTGCCTGGCGACCCTGTAGTGCTCATCGCCGAGGATAAGGGGGTCAAGGATTCTCGATGTTGAATCCAGGGCATCCACGGCCGGGTATATACCAAGCTCCGATATCTTTCTTGAGAGCACGACCGTGGCATCGAGGTGCGTAAAGGCCGTTGCGACCGCCGGGTCGGTGAGGTCGTCAGCCGGGACGTAGATGGCCTGCATCGAGGTAATAGAGCCTTTCTTGGTCGTTGTGATTCTCTCCTGGAGTTCACCCATATCGGTGGCCAGGTTGGGCTGATATCCCACGGCTGAGGGCATTCTGCCCAACAGAGCAGAGACCTCCGCCCCTGCCAGGGTAAACCGGAATATGTTATCTATAAAGAGCAGGACGTCCTGCCCCTGTTCTCTGAAGTATTCGGCTGCGGTAAGCGCCGTCAGAACAACCCTGAGTCTTGCACCCGGGGGTTCGTTCATCTGACCGTAGATGAGAGCGGCCTTGTTTATAACGCCGGATTCTTTCATTTCGCGATAGAGGTCGTTACCCTCTCTGGTTCTCTCACCCACGCCCGCAAAGACCGACACACCACCATGCACCATTGCTATGTTGTGGATCATCTCCATGATGACGACGGTCTTGCCAACGCCGGCGCCCCCGAACATACCGATCTTACCACCCTTGACAAACGGTATCATGAGATCAAAGACCTTAACGCCCGTCTCAAAGACCTGCGTGGTTGGCTCCTGCTCGACAAACGATGGCGCCTGTCTGTGTATCGACCAATGGTCTTCGGCGTTTATCGGGCCTTTTTTGTCGTATGGCTCCCCGATAACGTTGAGTATTCTGCCCAAGATTTGATTGCCAACCGGCACCGTGATAGGTTGTCCGGTATCCTTGACCTTCATCCCCCTGACAAGGCCATCGGTGGAGGACATCGCTATTGTGCGTACTGTATTGTCACCGAGGTGTGAGGCAACCTCAAGGGTCAGGTTTATGGCAGGGAGCTTCTTGTCGGGCACGGCGGGATACTCTACCTTGAGGGCATTTAATATCTCAGGAAGTTGCCCTTCAAACTCCACGTCAACGACTGCCCCGATAACCTGTGCAACACTTCCTATTCTCATTATATCAACCTCCTGATTTACTCTATTTATATCTGTTTATAAGGGTACATTGTTGTCACGGATATCTCATTTACAAATCCTGTAACAGATTTACCCTAAATATGCAATTGCAACCTTTACTAGAAGAATCCCAGCTTGTTAGGATTATAGCTTACAAGCAGGTTCTTAGTCTGTTGATAGTGTTCAAGCATCATCTTGTGAGTTTCTCTCCCGATACCGGACTGCTTGTAGCCACCAAAGGCTGCGTGGGCCGGATAGGTGTGATAACAATTTACCCAGATGCGTCCGGCCTGTATGTTGCGTCCTGCCGTGTAGGCCTGATTCATGTCTCTGGTCCAGACACCGGCACCAAGGCCATAGGGGGTGTAGTTGGCGATATTGATTGCATCCTGGATGTCTTTAAATGTTGTAACGGACAACACCGGCCCAAATATCTCCTCCTGGAATATGCGCATAGCGTTGTGCCCCTTAAAAATCGTAGGTTCGATATAATAGCCATCTTTTAGGTTGCCGTTAAGTATCTTTCTGTTTCCCCCCAAGAGGATTTCGGCCTTTTCCTGCTTGCCTGTTTCTATATATCCAAGTATTTTTTCCATTTGTTCCGTCGAGGCCTGTGCCCCTATCATGGTGTCCGTATCGAGGGGGTTGCCCTGCTTGATCCGTTTAACCCTGTCAATGGCTTTCTCCATGAATCGGTCGTATATGGACTCTTGAACTAACGCCCTTGAGGGACACGTGCAGACCTCTCCCTGGTTAAGAGCAAACATGGCAAATCCCTCGAGGGTTTTGTCAAAGAACTCGTCCTCATCGGACAGGACGTCGTTAAAGAATATATTCGGAGATTTTCCGCCTAACTCTAAGGTTACGGGAATAATGTTTTCAGAGGCATACTGCATAATGAGTCTTCCCGTGGAGGTTTCTCCCGTAAATGCTATTTTTGCGATTCTGTTACTTGAAGCCAGAGGTTTTCCTGCTTCAAGTCCGAAACCGTTTATTATATTGACGACGCCTGCCGGCAAGAGGTCTGCAATGAGTTCCATCCATAATAGGATAGTGACGGGGGTCTGTTCTGCTGGTTTGATGACGACACAGTTGCCTGCAGCAAGGGCAGGCGCAAGTTTCCATGATGCCATTAAGAGGGGAAAATTCCACGGAATTATCTGTCCTACAACACCAAGGGGTTCGTGGTAGTGGTAGGCAACCGTGTCATGCGACAGTTCTGACAGTGACCCTTCCTGTGCTCGTATACATCCGGCAAAGTATCTAAAGTGGTCTATTGCAAGCGGCAAGTCGGCGGCCATTGTTTCCCTGATGGGTTTACCGTTGTCCCATGTTTCGGACAGTGCCAGGAGTTGAAGGTTTGCTTCCATCCTGTCGGCTATTTTGTTGAGGATAATTGAGCGTTCGGTTGCCGATGTCTTTCCCCATTTCTGTGCTGCTGCGTGGGCCGCATCGAGGGCAAGTTCTATGTCTTGGGCCTGGGAGCGTGGTACCTTACAAAAGGGTTTACCCGTTACGGGGGATAGATTTTCAAAGTATTCACCATTTACCGGGGGTGTCCACTTCCCTCCGATGTAGTTATCATAGCTGTCTTTAAATCTTAGTATTGCGCCTTCTGTTGTTGGCTGTTCATAAATCATCGCTTTTCCATCCTTAATTTATACCTGCGTAATATTATTGTTGAGATAAAGTCAACTACTCGTAATGGCAGAGGCTCCGCCGACAATGTCGAGGAGTTCGTTGGTAATGGATGCCTGTCTGGCTTTGTTGTACTGTAACGTGAGCTGCTCCAGCATTTCTTTGACGTTTTGCGTGGCGTTTTCCATTGCCACCATCCGGGCGGCCTCTTCCGATACCTGCGATTCGAGGATTGCCAGATATACCCGGTTTTCTACGTACTTGGGCAGCAGGCCGTTTATTATCTCTAGCTCCGAGGGTTCAAACAGGAACTTGATCTGATCAGCAGGGATATCCACATGGTCGTGGGCTTCCGACTTCTTTGGCTGTTCAACCGGTGATTGCTCGATGGGCAACAGGCGCATACGCTTGACCGTCTGCACGAGCGTGGACTTGAACTCGTTGTAGACGATGATAGACTCGTCGATTTTGTCTTCCGGCCTGTCTTCGGGGCGTCCTCCCGTGTAGGCGGTGATTATTTCGTTAGCTATGCCTTGAACCTGCTCATACGTAAAGGTCTTATAGAAATCTACGACGGACTTTCTTACAGGCACACCCATGCGATGAAAGAACTCCTTTGCCTTCTTTCCGATTGTGGTGAGGTTGACCGCCACTCCCTGTCGTTTGAGATCGGCCAGCAGTCGTTGTGTATCCTTGAGGATGTTGGTGTTAAACGCACCACAAAGCCCCTTGTCGCTGGTCAGCACCAGTACCTCTACCCTTTGGATGGGACGCACCGACAGCAGCGGGTAACTCTCCTTGTCGTCAACGCCGGCAGAAAGGCTCATGATCAGCGAATTCAGGCTATTGGAATATGGCCTGGCCATCAGGACGTTGTTTTGTGCCCGCCTGAGCTTTGCGGCGGAGACCATTTGCATCGCCCGTGTGATCTTACCGGTGCTTTTTATTGATGTTATGCGTTTTCTTATGTCTCTGAGACTAGGCATTTATATACTACTCTACGCTTGCGAAGGTCTTCATAAACTCTTTGACGGCCTCCGAAAGGGCGGGTTTAAAGTCGTCTGTGATGGCCTTTTTTTCGACTATGAGTTTTAACAGGTCTGTCTTGTTTTTTCTCATATGATGTAGGAAGGCGAGTTCGAATTCCCTTATCTTTTCAACGGGCAACGCATCGAGGAATCCTTCGGTTGCCGCAAAGAGCACTGCCACCTGCTCCTCAAAGGGCATGGGCATGTACTGTAGTTGCTTGAGGAGTTCGACCATTCTCTTGCCGCGCTCTATCTGGGCGAGGGTGGTTTTATCGAGGTCTGTTCCAAACTGTGCAAATGCGGCCAACTCTCTATACTGTGCCAGGTCAAGCCTGAGGGTACCGGCCACCTGTTTCATGGCCTTTGTCTGGGCGGCGCTTCCAACACGACTGACCGACAGTCCGACGTTTATGGCCGGTCTGATACCGGCATAGAACAGGTCTGGCTCAAGATAAATCTGTCCGTCCGTTATCGATATAACGTTGGTTGGGATGTATGCCGAAACGTCTCCGGCCTGTGTCTCGATGATTGGCAGTGCGGTCAGCGACCCGCTTCCAAGGGCTTCGGATAGCTTTGCCGCCCTCTCAAGCAGCCTTGAGTGCAGAAAGAACACGTCACCGGGGTATGCCTCACGTCCGGGGGGGCGTCTCAGCAGCAGCGACAACTGTCTGTAGGCTGCGGCCTGTTTACTGAGGTCGTCATATATAATCAGGGCATGTCTGCCGGAGTCCCTGAAGTACTCACCCATTGCGCAACCGCTGTAGGGCGCTATGTATTGCAACGAGGCCGGCTCACTGGCGCTTGCACACACAATGATCGTGTGTTTGAGTGCTCCATGTTCCTCCAGTACCTTGGCGACCCTAACCACATTGGACATCTTCTGTCCTACGGCCACGTATATGCAAAAGACGTCGGTATTTTTTTGATTTATGATGGCGTCAACGGCAATGGCCGTCTTACCGGTCTGACGGTCACCGATAATCAGCTCTCTCTGCCCCCTGCCTATGGGAACCATGGAGTCGATGGCCTTGATTCCGGTCTGCATTGGCTCATGCACTGATTGTCTGTCAACTATACCGGGGGCTATGATATCCACCATTCTTCTTTCTTTGGTATTGATAGGACCCTTGCCGTCTATTGGTTGCCCGATGGCGTTGACGATCCTTCCCAAGAGTGTCTCTCCGACGGGGACGTCCATGATCCTGCCCGTGCGTTTTACTATATCGCCCTCGTGTACGAGCTGCGACTCTCCAAAGAGGACGGAGCCTATTGTCTCATCTTCGAGGTTTAACGCCATACCATAGACGTCGTTAGGGAACTGGAGAAGCTCACTTGACATAGCCTTGTCAAGGCCATACACCCTGGCAATACCATCACCAACGCTCAGGACGGTGCCTATCTCACTTACGTCTATTTTTTCCTCAAATCCGTATATACTTTTCTTGATCTGTGCGCTTATCTCTTCCACTTTTATTTCCATATCATCACCCCTTTAATAATGCTTCTCTTAATTTTGCCAGTTGACCCTTAAGGCTCACGTCAAACACATAACCTCCGGCCTTTACGACAATCCCGCCCATAATTGACGGGTCTATGACATACTCTATCTCAACCTCCTTGTTCAACTGAGCGCGGAGTGAATCACGCAAGCGCTTGTGTCTTTGCTCATCCAGCCTTGCCGACGTTATGACCACTGCCCGCACCATGTTCTTTGCGGACAGATAGAACCGTGTCAACATGGCCAGGATATCGGATATCTTATCGATGTCCTTTTTCTTTATGACGTTAAGGACAAAGCCCTTGCACAGCTTTGTGAGTTTTAGTTCCACGGCTATGAGGTCAATGGCGTCGAGCTGGTCTTTTTCGAAGAACATCGGGCTGCTGAAAACCGCCCGCAGCGACCTGTCCCGTTCGATCAGCATATTAACGAGGGAAAGTTCCAGTATTAACTTTTCTATGTCATCTATGCCGAGAGAGCCAAAGAGGGTTTGAGCGTATCTTTTGGCTACCTTACTGTGTTTTTTCAATTTTTTGCCCCGATCTTTTCTATTGCGTTGTCAATCAAACCGGCCTGGATTGCCGTGTCGTTCATTTTTTCCCTAATACGCCTCTCTGCCAGTTCAACGGCCTGTTCGACGGCCATTTCTCTGAGGTCTTCCCTGGCACGCTTGAGTTCGTCGGCGATGTTGTTTTCGGTCAGTTCGATGAGTTTTTCGGCGAACTCCTTACCGCTGCTAATCAAGCGTTCCTTTTCGGCCTCACCCAGCTCCCGTGCCGACTTGATGATCCGTGCTATTTCGTCGTCCTTGAGGCGGAGGTTTTCGTCGATCTCCTTGAGGGCCTTTTCTGCGATACTTCTGGCTTCTTTTGCCTCGTTGAGACTTGCTTCGATCATTTCCGTCCGTTGCCGGAAAAAGGCGGCGGCCGGTTTTCTTAGGAAATAGAACAGCACCGAAGCAAAGATGGCAAAGTTGACCACGAGCCAGACCCACTGCATCAGCGATGAGCCGTGCCCCTCCCCGTGTTCTGCCGCCGGTGCGCCACCGGTCGATTCCGAGGCGTATGCAAGGCCACACATTGCCACGATTGTTACAACAAACAATAGAGTTATCTTAATTTTTGCGTTCATGCACTAGCCTTTCGATGATAACATCGGCATAAGAATCGATTTCTGCCTTTAACGACGATTTGACCTTCTCAACTTCGGCGACAATCTCCTTAACGGCCCCGGAAAATTTCTTAATGGATTCCTCCTGTGCCTTATCGACTATCTCCTTACGTATTGAGAGACCTTCTTCCTTGAACTTATTGAACTCCTTCTTTGCCTGTTCGTGTGCGATGGCGAGGTCTTTCTTCAGAGATTCAACGGCGGCGTCTTTTTTTGCCAGCAGGGCCTTGGCCTCGGTCAGCGAATCGGATTTGACACGCTCCCTCTCCTGCAACATATTTATAACCGGCTTGTACAGCAGGACGTTCAGGACGTAGAGCAGTACCAGGAAATTAGCCAGAAGCACAAAAAACCAACCCGTAAACTCAACCATTTAAGTCCTCACTTCATAGTATTAAAATCAAACAACAGATAACATATTACCACAATAAAATAATCTTGTCAAGAAAAAAAAAGAAAAAGAAGGGAGGGCTTTGCCTAATTCACCCTCTAAGAAAAGAAAGAAGGGAGGCGGCTCCGCCCCTCCCTCAGACTCACCCCGCAAGGGGACCAGTCCCCTTGACCCCTTCCTACTTGCTATAGCTACTTATGCTCTCTTGTTTAATTAATTAATTCTTACCCCTCGTAAATATTTATGCCCAATATCATTTTGACAAATTCAGCTTCATTGTGATAACATAAGCAATGGGCGTTGATTTAATTGATGGTAGGTCTGAGGATATTCTCAAAGACACAATTCTCCTGTATGTTGAAGATGATAAGGAAATAAACAGACAGCTTTCCTTTTTTCTAAGAAAGCGTGTGAAAATGCTCTTTAGTGCCTTTGATGGTCAGGAGGGGCTTGATATGTTTAAGATACAGGTTCCCGACATTGTCGTTACCGATATAAGAATGCCTAATATGGATGGTATTCAGATGGCAATGCATATTAAGGAAATAAGCCCTGATACGAAGATAATTGTCACGACAGCCTTTAACGATGAGGAGTATTTCCTTAAAGCCATAGATGCTCAGATAGACAGTTTTATGAAAAAACCAATAGACCCACGTAAACTTGCTGAAACAATAGTAAAACTTGCAAAAGTATCTTTCCAGCAAAGGGAGCTTAATGAAAAGAACAAGCTCATTAACTTTACACTCAATTCGTTACCGAATTTTATACTTACAATGAGAGATGGTAAAGTAGAATTTGCAAATTCTACTTTCTTGAGTTTTCTAAACTGTAGTTCCATAGAAGAATTTCATAGCAAGTATAACTCACTGGAAGATATTATATCCCTGGATGCAAAGCATTGCAGTGCCTCTGCAGGATGCTTGAGTTTTGTAAATTATCTCAAGGAACACAACGAAGAGGATGTAATAGTTTCCATAAACTCATCTGAGGATAACCGTTTATCCAGTGCGTATATCCTAAAACATGCCCATCTTCCGGGAAGCAAAACATACATATTTTCGTTAACTGATGTGGAAAACTATGAAAATAAAAGAAGAGAAATGGAAATTTCAACCGTGACAGATGAGTTGACAGGTCTATATAATAAGAGATATTTTAACCGAACACTATCAATACACATAAATAGCAGAAAACGCTATGAGTATCCTCTGTCTCTGATTTTTTTTGATATCGATTATTTTAAGCAAGTCAACGATAAATATGGCCATCTTTTAGGAGACTGCGTTTTAAAGGAAATCTCAAAACTCGTATCCGATCAGACTCGCAGCCAAGATGTGTTGGCAAGATGGGGTGGGGAGGAGTTTGTTCTTCTTATGCCGCATATTAACTTAGATGCTGCCGTGGAAATTGCGCAACGTCTGCGAGCAAACATTGAAAGTCAAAGCATTTGTGATATTAAAATCACAAGTAGCTTCGGTGTAGTAACATATTTAGAAGGTGAGACGGAAAGCGAGTTTTTACACCGTGCAGATGCACTGCTCTATGAGGCTAAACGTTCCGGCAGGAACAAGGTCTGTTCTTAAGTACATCTAAATGTGAACGTTAAGATAATGAATAGATGGCTACCGTTTATCAGTATTTTTAGATATCTTCATAACCGTACCTCTATTACAATAAAAGCCTTTGTCTTGTCACTCGTGTTGGGGATAATCATATGGTTTGTCATGGATTATATTCACAACAAAAGATTAGAAGAGCAATATAAAAATCAGGTATATGAAAGAATGAAGATCGAAACGGAAGAGGATATGGAAAGGTTTGTCGCTGGTGTGAAACGCCTTGAAATGTTTACTAAAATTATCAAAAATAGTACCGCTCTTATAGATTACATTGATGAATCAGAGGTAAAATCTATGTTAGAGTTGCAATATATCCTGTTGATTGATTCAAAAGGACGGGTAATAAAAAATCTTGATAAAGAGCCCCCCCCCATTATTTCTGCTTTAGCTGAACAGCTATACAAGTATGCCATATTTGACAGACTATTTATATCCAAAATAAACAATGAACCTTTTTTTATATTAAAGAAACAAGTAATTGATAAAACAGGCAATCTCTTTGGTTACATAATATTGTTATCTAAAATAGATAGTAATACTATGAGAAAATCATATACAATACATCCACGCGACAGCTTTCATGCATTGGAGGATGAAGGTAACTCTACTATCGTAGCCTCAAGTCAACCTGATATATTGCCGAAGGGTATGAGTGTAAAAAAACTTCAAGATAATTACATCATTACACGAAGACCATTGTCTAATATCTCGCAGAGCGGTATAAAGCTCGCCTTTTTATCCATCAAGGACAGAAATGTCATACACGATGAGTTAAAGGACATTGTTGTTAGAAACAGAAAGCAGATAGCCTTGACTGCATTGGCATTTATATCATTTTTTTCATTGTTTACTTATATATTTTCCAAATTAATCCATAAAATAGCATTACTAATAACTAAAATGTCAAAAGAAAGCCTTGGAATTGAGCTATACGTCTACCATAAAGGTGATGAACTAATATTTGTTACCACCCAAATCAAAAAACTGTTTACCGACATGAATGCCATGTGCAATTCTTTGAAGATTGCATCTGAGAAGGCTATAAAGTTCTACCAAATAGTACAGCAAAGCCCCGCCAGTATAATAATAACCGATACGGAGGCTAATATAGAGTACATAAATCCTAAGTTTACAGAAATATCAGGATACACATTTGAAGATGTCATTGGAAAAAAACCAAGTATGCTGAAATCAGGTATACACACAAAAAAATTCTATGATAATTTGTGGAAGACAATCCTCTCTGGAAAAACATGGCAAGGAGAGTTGTTCAATAAGGGAAAAAATGGGGAATCATACTGGGAATTGGCGCTCATATTCCCACTTGTTGATGATACAGGCGATATTATAAATTATATTGCAATAAAAGATGATATAACAGAGAGAAAGCAGCTCGAACGCGAAATCGAACTATACAAAATCCACCTTGAGGATTTGGTAGCCCAACGTACAATCCAGCTGATAGACAGAGAGACCGAATTAACCAATAGCCAAAATACCCTATTGGCGCTGATGAATTCAATTACAGAGTCTGTCCTGCTGATAACTAACGATGGCACTGTCCTGACAATAAATGAAACAGGTGCCAGGAGGTTTGGTTATACTCCAGATAAAATTATTGGCAAGAATATCTTTGACCTTCTCCCTCATGATGTATCACAGTTTAGAAAACAACAAAGAGACAGAGTAATAAATGAAAAAACTCCCATAGCTTATGAAGATACACGTGATGGTTATAACTTTAGTCATAACCTCTATCCGGTATTTGATAGACAAGGCAACGTTATGAGTGTAGCCATATTTACCATTGATGTTACGGAACAAAATAGACAGGAGAGAAGGGCATTGCTTTTTCTACAGGCGGTAGAGTCCGCCCTGGATGGTATTCATTTGGTTGACCTTGAGGGCAGGATATTTTATGCAAATAAATCAGCGGCAGACATACTAGGTTACAGCGTTGATGAAATGACAGGTCTTAGTACAAGCGATTTTAACGATGACCAAATGATTGCAGAACAAGTAATAATGCCAACCGTTGTAAAAGATGGAAGATGGAGCGGTGAACTGAGGGCTAAAAGAAAAGACGCTACAATAATCACCGTGTGGCTTAATGTCAGTTTGATAAAGGATATCAACGAACAAGTAATATATATGCTTGGGGTGTTTAAAGATATAACAGAGCAAAAACTCTACGAGGAGACCTTAAAGCAATATGGAGATATAATCTCAGCTACCAGCGAGCACATCTCTATGATTGATACAAATTACATGTACAAGATGGTTAATAAAATGTACCTGACTGCCCATAACCGTAGTAAAGATGAGATTGTAGGTCATTATGTTGAGGAGCTTTTTGGAAGTAATGTCTTTCATGACATAATAAAACCCAACCTTGATAAGTGTTTCTCCGGTGAAATTGTCAACTATCAGACCTGGCTTGATTTCGCATCTATAGGCAAAAGGTACATGGATGTATACTACTACCCCTATTATGGCTCAAATGGAGTCATTACAGGTGCCGTTGTCACCGGGAGGGATATGACAGCCAAGAAACAGACTGAGGACGAACTCCAAAATGTTGCCAGATTTCCTGCCGAAAATCCAAATCCTGTCTTGCGGGTAGACATAGACGCCAGGATTCTATACTGCAATCAATCAGGATCAGAATTTTTAGACAAATGGGGCATTACTACTGACACCTTACCGGCCTACATGCATAAGATCATTGAGGGAACACTTGAAACCGGAATTTCTGACGACATTGAAATCACTGTCTCAGACGGTACCACCTTTCTTTTCTCTGTAGTGCCGATTAAAGAATCCGGCTATGTCAACCTGTATGGCAGGGATATAACAAAATTGAAAAATACCGAGACTATATTAAAGTTGCAGCAGGAGAAAATAAGAGACATTAATCTTGATCTGGAGCAAAAAATCAAAGAGGAAGTCGCTAAAAACAGGCAAAAAGATGTTATTATGTTTCAACAGTCCAGGTTGGCGTCTATGGGCGAAATGGTAAGTTACATAGCACACCAGTGGAGACAACCATTAAATGCACTCAATATCATATTGTTTAACATAGAGGACACCTGTGATAGCAAGGAACAGGATTCAACTTTAATGCACAATCTGTTAACAGACGCCACCACTATTATAGCTAAAATGTCAACAACAATTGATGATTTCAGGAATTTCTTTAAACAGACTAAAGAAAAGATACCGTTTTATCTGAGCAGCAGCATTCGAGAAACACTGACTCTCGTTGAATCAAGCTTTAAGTTTAATAATATTGAACTTACATTTATCGATAATGACGACATTTATATAACCGGCTTTGCCAATGAATATTCACATGTAGTCTTAAATATTATTAATAACGCCAAAGATGCAATCCTGGAACGAAATATAAAAGAAGGAAAAATAGCGATCGCTTGTTATGAAGATAGCCAAAATGCAGTGGTCACTATAACGGATAATGCCGGAGGTATCCCCGCTGATATTATGGATAGGATATTTGAGCCATACTTTACAACCAAAATGGAAGGTAAAGGAACTGGCATCGGGCTTTACATGTCAAAAATGATAATAGAAGAACACATGAATGGCTCAATAACTGCCACAAACACCTCAGATGGCGCCATGTTTACCATTACAGTCCCAAAAGGTATGCCGGTAGCGTCACGATAAACCGTGACCCCAAAAAATCCCCTGTAACCTTTTCCTATCCTCCGGCGACTACTAAATCAAGAAGGCGGACATGAGCCGGCAGTGGCTGCCTCAAAAAAAAACAATTTAGGAGGACACACAGATGTTAGTAAGAAGGACACTCAGGACGATCGTGGTAGCAATGGTGTTGACGTTGGCCATCAGCACGACATTGATGGCGGAGGTAGGCGGCGGACTTAAGGGTTCCGGTGGCGGGGATGCACAGCACATCATACTCAGGGCGCTGGTTGGAGTCAACCTCACGGATGCGCAGAAGACGGCAATTGCCGGTATCCTCAAGGGCTACAAGGATGCCCTGCAAAAGGACATTAAGGAAGTGGTTGATGTCAGGACGCAACTGTTTGACGCCATCCACGCCGACACCTACGACGAGGCCAAGGTACGGACACAGTCAAGGCTCCTGGCAAGCAAGGAAGAGGAACTGGCCGTATTGCGGGCAAAGATAGTCAGCGAAGTCAACGCTGTACTAACGACCGAACAAAAGGCTATACTTGAACAGGCAAAGGAAGAGTTTGCAGCCATGATTAAGGCAAAGATCGAGCGTATCCTGAACCTGATCAATACCTGGATCGGTAAGCACAGCTAAGACAGCGGGGGCGCCTGCCAGATACTCAGACGGCACGGGGCGCCCCCGTAAACAAAAACACAATGAACAGCAACGACAATGATAACATAGCGCGTTTCGATTGCGTACAATACAAGAAAGGGGCGGCTCCGCCCCCCTTCAGAACCCCCTGCAAGGGGAGGGGCGAGGCGCCCCTGCCACGAAGAAGTCCCCTTGACCCCGTAAAAAATGCCACGTTTTCTGTATTTAATCCAATCGAAATCTGCCAGAGCGACGAAAACATCATAGCCTCTATACTTGGTGGTGCAACGGATGACTTTGAGATTATATTAAGGCGTTATGAGAAATATGTATTTGCCATTGTGATTAAACACGTACCATATGAGAGCAGCCATGAGGTGGCACACGAGGTCTTTATTAAGATATACTATAGTCTGGGTTCGTTTAAGGGCAAGACGCCGTTTAAGCACTTTGTGGCAACCATAGCGGTGCGAACCTGCTACGACTACTGGCGTGAGCATTACCGGTCGATGGAGGCCCCCATGAGCAGCCTCACGCAGGAGCACAGCAATTGGTGTGAGTCGATCATAGCGGAGGAGTCCCTTGAGACCTTCAGACGGCAACGGGACACCAGAGAGGCACAGGAGGTGCTCCGGTGGGCGCTGAGTGTAATGAGTGCGCAGGAGAGGATGGTGCTGACCCTCATCCACCTCGAAGGACTCTCCGTCAAGGAGACCGCTGAACTGTTGGGGTGGAGCGCCATCAACGTCAAGGTCAGGGCACACAGGGCAAGGGCAAAGCTCAGGAAACAGATACTTAAGCTGATCAACATTAAGGATAAAGACGGTGGTGAGAGATGACAAGAGACAACGACGATAAGATAAAAAAGATAGAACAGGCGCTCATAGATTCCTTCCGTGTCGGACGTGAGACGTCAATCGATCCGCGGTGGCGTGACAACGTCATGCGGGATGTCAGGGGACTTGAGGTGGACAGGGGCACGCCATCGGAGGCATTCCTCTGGCGATTTGTGACGGCCTCCTGCTGCATAGCCGTGGTATCGTGTCTGGTTGCGGCAGGCGTTGGTATCAACCCACAGGACAGCCTGGCAAGTCTCTTGATAGGCGACCCGCTTGGGCTTATCACCACGCAGGTATTTGTGTGGTGACTTTAGGAGAACGGTTATGAAAAAGTGGAAATTTGCAACGGCGCTTGCCCTTGTGTTTGTCTCCGGATTATTGACGGGGGCTGTGCTCACCGGGCTTTATATAAAGCACAGCATGGTAAAGGTGATCCACGGGGGGCCACCGGCAATCAAAAAGGTCATCGTCAAGCGTCTGGATGAAAAGCTCAATCTCACCCAGCAGCAGAGGGTTGAAGTCGAGAGGATTGTCGCTCAGACTCAGGGTGAAATACTAAAGTTGCGGCAGAAAAATCAACCCGAAATAGAACGCATAATAGAATCGGGCATAGCCAACATGAAGGCATCCCTCACCCCCGAACAACAAAAAACCCTTGAAGCAATGTACAAGACCATAAGAGAAAAGTGGCACATAAACGAGTGAGACTATGTTACTGTAAATATTTCTGTGATGAAGTAGGTACATCGTTGGGGGGTTGGAGCTGTACTCGATATTATAGCAGATTTCGATTGGATTAAATACAAAATACGTGGCATTTTTATGGGGTCAAGGGGACTGGTCCCCTTGCGGGGGGTTCTGAAGGGGCCAGGTGCGACCTGGAGCGAAAAAGAAGCGGAGCCGCCCCTTTCTTTTTTTGTATTGCACGCAATCGAAACGCGCTATAAAAGCTCTATAAAAATCCTGCTTGCAATTTTATAGGTTGTTCTTGTTATTATAAAGCGATATAGTGACATAGCGATGCAATAAAAAAAGGACACGTACATCTGAATATGGAAGTTATAGACATACATACGCACGGTATAGGCAGTTTTGATACGGAGACGGCTTCACGCAAGCAGATCATAAAGATAGCCGAGCTTCATGCACAAAACGGTGTTGAAATAATAGTGCCAACCATTTACGCATCCGAAATAGACGTCATGCGTCTTCATGTCCTGACGGTGAAGAAGGCGATGGAGATACAGGCATCCTCTGAAAGCACTGCAATCAGTCAGGCACGGATACTCGGCGTACATCTGGAAGGGCCGTTTCTAAACCCCCAGCGATGCGGCGCCCTGAACAAAAACGCATTCATAAAACCATCCGAAAAGGCCCTCGACGAGTTGTTGGATGGTGTATCGGAGGTGGTCAAGGTGATCACGGTAGCGCCGGAACTCGACGGTGCCATCCCGTTGATACGGCAGATACGAGACAGGGGCATAATCGTGAGCATGGGACACTCCGATGCCACATACTCCGAGGCAGAGGCCGGTTTCTATGCAGGCGCCTCCGGCGTGACACACTTATTTAACGCCATGCGCCCCTTCCACCACCGCGAACCTGGCATTGCAGGCTTTGCCCTGACCAACAAGGACATCTATGTCGAGGTCATTGCAGACCCCCACCACCTGCACCAAAAAACTATATCGTTGATATTTAACACTAAGGCCAGTGACAAGATTATCATCATCTCCGACACAGTGAAAGAGACACAGTCCTCACACTACACCGGGGGGATCATCAACACAAGCAACACCCTGATGGGCGGCTCTATGACCGTGATGGAGGCCGCAAAGAGGCTCATCAAAAACGGCTTCAACGAAGAACTGGTTATGCCCTGTATAACGACAAATCCGGCAACCTATGTCGGGCTCCACAGCATGCAGTAGTCGAGGTTTTCCCTGACGGTCCTGGTGTCCGGATGGTCGGGACCGTAGAGGTCTGAAAATATGGCAAGGGCACGTGTGAAGTATTCAAGCCCTTTGTCCTTGTACCCTGCCTCCCGCCAGGCAGAACCCAGATTGTTGAGGTCCCTGGCCACGCTGTAGTGCCTTTCGCCATAGAGGCTGCTATCTATCTTGAGTGCCCGCTCATAGTACCTTATGGCCTTTGTAAACTCACCAAGGTCACGCCATGCCAGCCCCAGGTTGTTAAAGCGTATGGCAACGGAGGGATGCAGTTTACCGTAGACGTTGAGGTCTATTTTGAGTGCCTTCTTGTAGTATTCGATGCCCTTTTCGATGAATCCCAACGTACACCATGTCATACCCAGGTTGTTGTAATCTATGGCAACATCGGGGTGGTTACTGCCGTAGACGTTTATGTCAATCTCCAGGGCATTGTTGTAAAACTCTATGCCTTTGTGGCTATTACCAAGCAGACTCCATGCCGTACCGATGTTTGTGTAGTCCCTGGCGATAGAGGGGTGATTATTGTCATAGATGCTCATGTCAATCTCCAGGGCCTGAGCATAGAACCCGAGGGCCTTCTCCACATCCCCCAGGGTTCGCCATGCCAGCCCCAGGTTATTGTAAATGGTGGCAATATCGGGGGTATCCATGCCGTAGTACTTGAGGTCGATATCGAGTGCCCTGGTGTAGTAGTCGATGGCCTTGTGCAGGTCCCCCATGGTTGCCCATGCAAGGCCGATGTTGTTGTACAGCGTAGAGATGCGCGGGTGCTTGTCGCCGAAGATGGCGAGGTCTATTGTGATGGCCTTTTCGTAGCACTCGATAGCCTTGCCGGCATCACCCAAAGACCTCCAGCACATACCGAGGTTGTTGTATCGGGTGGAGACTCGTGGGTGATTTTCACCAAAAATGTTGAGGTCTACTTCCAGCGCCCTGTTAAAGCAACTGATGGCCTTATCCAGCCTGCCAATGTTGTTAAATGACACGCCTATGGCATTATACCGTTCAGAGACGGCAGAGTGCATCTTGCCGTATGCCGACAGGTCCAGTTCCAGTGCCTTGAGGGTGTACTCGATGGCGTTTTTTTTCTGTCCAACTGTTTCCCACGCCTTACCCAAACGGTCGCAGACCCGGGCAGTGTGTATACCGCTGCCGGCGGCATTGACCGCAAGAACACCCATCAGCTCAAGGATGTTATCGTCATCGAGTCGTTCTGAGATAGCTGTTGCGGCAGGGGACGTCTCAACGAGGTCGATGCCATTGTCCTGTGCGTATTGGATCAGCCTCTGCCTGAGCAACTGACGATTCAGCGTTAAGTCGCTCATGTCCCGGCTATCAAACGGAATATCACTGTCTTGTTGGTCGGGTATGGAATAATCCCCCATATCGTGGATGATACCCATCAGGCCCTCGTACACAAGTATATTCAGTACACCCTCAAAGACAGACTCGTCATTGTCCTGCGTGCAGTCCTGCATACATTGGGCGATGAACCCGTTCAGATCAAACCCTGCTTCCATTTTATATGTACAAGATTTTGTATCTTCTTTATATTTCTATGGTAACTATATTTTTACTCATCCTGGATTTTTGGTTAAGCCAGCAATGACACACTTTGAAAACATGTTCCTGGTTTGAACAGGGAAGAGAGCAGGAATCCATGTCGAGGATACAATCAAACGTTACCATGCAGGTACGCTCTCAACTCAGCAACAGAAGTGGATTGCCTGATAAGCTTACTGAATGCATCCAGTTTGTCTATCGTATCAATGGCTCTGACCATATCCATAAGCCCAAGCCCCTCAGAGCCATATTTAATATCAAGCATTCCTTCTATTCCTTTGAGTTCGCCTTTGAGTTCGCCTTTGAGTTCGCCTTCCAGCCTTCCTTCCAGTCTTCCCTTCAGGTTGCCCTTCATGAATACATCTCTAAAGACTTCGCTGTCTTCTATGTCGATGGTTATAGGCATATTTTTTACCTCCGTTTTTACTTTTTTATACAAATTTACCAACTCGGAAAGATACAGTAATTTTATGACATAATTTTCCCTTTCCTTGTAGGGCATTGGGTAAAATATGTCAAGTATCTTCTTTATCGTGCCATCCACGTCGTCGGTTTTGCACAGAATAGCCAACAAGCAATCATCAGGGCTATCGCCTATAATTAATTTGTTGCCGTCAATAGTGTGTATGTCTACCAACCTGTAGGCATATTTTATAGTTCCAAACTCTATGCTGCTTGGCATGTTTAGCGGCTTCTTGCCAACATATAAGACAATCTGGATTGGTAATACGTTGTATTGGTTGTATATAAAGCCGGAATAGAGATACATACGCTTCAACATGGTTGTATCGTTTGTTGATTGTATTTCTATGTGGATTATAGTGCCATCAGATGTCTTAATCACTATATCAGGTTGTCTGGTCTGTATATCAGGGAACTGGACGTCCATGAACTGCCAGGAATCATACCCCGTTAATATCTTGAGGAATTGTCGGGGGATATCCTTGATTATATCCTTTAACGCTATATCGTACTTCTGGTGCATGGTTATATGATACCGGCATCCGAGCAATATTGTCAACATCACTCTTTTCGCTGTCAGGCATCCTTCAGAGACCCGTGAGCGTTGATACGTTCGATGCCCCTGATGCAATTGTCAGTGAGCACCACTGTGTGAACAAAAATTATATTGACATGGGGATTTATTGTGTGATAAATTATGGCAGTTGATTATAGAACGGAGGACTTAAATGCAAGATAATCCATTTTTATCAAGGGTATTTAAGACAAATGAAAAAATAACAGTGTTTTACATGCAACCTGGCGAGTTTTTTTTTAGATCTACCGATTGCCTGGCACTTGTCGAGCTTGCAAGGCTGTTTGCTGGAGAAAATTTAAGAAATCGTGTTAATTTTTTCCCTGTCAGAACCGATCCCTTACAGTCAATTACGCTTTTAGATTTAATCTATTGGAACAAAAAAAATAGCGGAACTGAAACTCTAAATATTGGTGAATATCAAGAAACCATCACTAAATTCCTTAAACAGCAGCAAAATAAACCATCAACATCAGAAAAACCATCAGAGTCAAAAGAACCATCATATAAAACTATAGAAGCTATCCTTAGTTCTTTACTGATAGATAAACTTCTCGATTTTATAACATATAGAGGCGATGAATACAGAGCTATAAAGGATATATATCCTGATATACCAGAGTCCACCATTTGGATCATCGTCGGGCGTCCTCAGCACTATACAATATGGCAAAAAGATGGCTGGTTTAGAGACTTGCAAAGTTTGGCAGGTTATCCGGCACGTTATCTCATTCCTCCTTCAATAGAGGATGACGGACAAACTCAAAACAATCTATTTTTGGATAATAGACTTAAAAAGAGTGCAAGGTTAGGGACTATGATTGATAGAAAATCCGGGCAAACATACAAAAGAAGCTCAGAATCAATCAAATATAGAGATGATTACGGATTGGTCTTTAAAAATATAGTTATGAGTGAAGGGATTAGACGCACTATTGTAGTATGTGCAGGACTCAGTGATGGTGGAACATATGCTGCAACTAAATTCATAAGTGACCCTACATGGTATTCCCAACTTGTTGGTATTGATCAAATCAGCGAAGATGAAGGCCCTATAGAGGTTGGCTTACGTGTTAAATGCAAAGATACGACACAAGAATCACTTTACGTTGGACGTGAGGAGATTGATCTTGATCAAATAGAAATATTAAACAATGATCCTATTGATTACCTTGGTCTTACTTATTGGACAGCCAAAAGCGGCAGGCCATATAGCTATGTAATAGACAACAATGAACCTGGAAAGAGGCGAGTTGTACCCCATAGACAATCAAAAGAGTTTGCAAAAATGCAAAAACTCGAAAATCCATTAAAGGCACTGTATACTCTTTTGCCTTATGATTCTGAGAAAGATGGAGAAAAGGAAAAAGAACACTCCTCAACACAAATAATAAGAGAAAATATTTTTGAAGTAATGAGATGGTGTAATTTTAAAGATAAAAACGGTAAACCTGAATATAAGTCAAATGTGAAAGATGTTGAACAAACTGGAGAAATGTATAACTTTAGAGTAAAAGATGAGTTTATTCGCTATCAGTATAAGAAAAACGGTGCTGATACATATGGATACTATATATGCGGTAATCGTACAAAAGGTTCTATAAAGGAAAAAATTTGTAAATCTATACAAAAAGCTGTTAGCGATTATTCTAAAAAACAGCCAAAACCACTTCTTATTTTAGGAGATAGCGGGACTGGTAAAGAAAGACTATACGATGTAATCAGATATGAATATGCTGTAAAGATAAAACAGGAATATCGTAAGACTAAACCTGTACCATTAGAGATTGTTAACTGTGCTGAACATGGTGAAAAGCTGATGGATTTTTTACAGAAAGGGTTTTTGAAACAACAAAATGACCGCTATCCATGTGTACTTGTTTTAGACGAGTTTGGAGATTTTCCTAATAAGATGTCACAAGCGGCTATGTTACGTTTTCTCCAGGATGGAACATATACGAACAAAAAAAATGACAATGACCCTGGAAAGCAGTTTACGAATAAGGTCTTTATTGTGGCGGGGACAAGTCGCCCACTAAAAAAGATGGTAGAAGAAAATACAATACTACCAGACCTGCTTAATCGTTTTGATATCTTTGAGCTTACACCCCTGACTGAGCGTAGTGAAGATGCAACGCTTTTATTATTCGAACTTATAAGACAAAAATTGAATGATAGTAAAAAAGAGGATATTTTTGTTGATGAAATCTATATAAAACCTGTAGCTCTACAAATACTTCTTAGTTATACATTCCCAGGTAATGCAAGAGATGTTGACAATGCTGCAGAAAAGATAAAAGACAGAATTATACAAAGAAATGATGTATCTTCTTTATATTTCATGGTAACTATACTTTTACGTATACTGGATTCCTGGTCAAGCAAGAAATGACACACTTAGAAAACGGCTGTAATTGTCATTCCTGCGAA
>NZ_JABXWD010000160.1 GCF_019173545.1 Candidatus Magnetobacterium casense
ATCGCTCACGTCATGACCTACGGCACGGTTGAGGATTTGGCGGCCATTGAGGGTATCGTCGGACAAGAAGAGTTCCGTGAAGTACTCGACAATGCCCCATCTGGTATCTTTGACCGACGCTCGTGGGCTTACTGGAATCTGAAGTGCGGACGGCAACCAACACCGCCACTGCCCGTACGTACCGGTTTCTTATAGTGCGTGGCATTTTTACGGAGCGTCACGCAGCGCCGACTTCTATGCCTCTACTTTTTTAAGCGCCCATATGGCGGTTATAAAAAAGATTATGCAATAAAGGGTCAGCAAACAGATATAGAGCGGTTCGATAGTACCTCCGGTCAGGGATGCCCTTATCACCTTGGTGGAGTATGTGAGGGGCAGGACGAGTACCAGGTATTTAAAGATTGCCGGCAGTTTGTCCACGGGAAAGAAGGTTCCGCACAGGAATACCATTGGTGTTATGACGAAGCTAGTGACGAGGTTTTGTCCTGAGTGGTCCTGTACGACCATTGATGTTGTCACGGCCAGGGCGGAGAAGATGAATGCGTGCAGGGTGAGGGCCACAAAGAAGGCCGGATGTAACGACAACTGTACGTCAAAGAGAAATGTATAGATAAATATGATAAGTGTACTTAACAATCCCCTGAACATCCCGAAAATGGTCAGTCCCAGGACTATTTCCACGTTGGAGACGGGTGCGATCAGGTACTCGTCAAATGTGTGGAAGTAGAACCGTGATATATTGATTTCGGCTGATATGGCAAAGCACTGGTTGAGGGCGCTCATTGTGATAAGCCCGGGGACGAGAAACGATATGTAGGGCAGCCCTCCGACGTTTACCTGTTTGCCTAGTCCCCATCCAAAGGCTATCAGAAACAGCAGGGGCGGTACGGAGGATGTGACGAGTTGTTTGACTGCCCGGCTTTTAAATACGGTCATCTCTCTGTAGAGCACGGCTCTGAGACCGTTAAGCATCGAGTCTCCTGCCGGTGAGTTTCAAAAAGACGTCTTCGAGGGTGACTTCACGTATTTTGCATGGCTGGAGGCAGCCCTTGAGGGAGGTTACTGCGGCGTCGCGATCATCGAAGAAGCGTTCCTCTATACCGTCCTCGTTGAATATCTCAAGGACGTAGTGGCCCATATCTTGTTTCAGGGCATCGGGGTTACCTTCTGCGATTATGCGTCCATTGTTTATGATCAGGATTTTTTGGCAGAGTCGTTCGGCCTCTTCTATGTAGTGTGTGGTCAGTAGTATAGTAGTTTTTTTGATCTGATTGACCTTCAGGATATAGTCCCATATATCGCGTCTGATTTGTGGGTCGAGTCCGACGGTGGGTTCGTCTAGAAATAGTATTTTAGGTTGGTGCAGGAGTGCCCTTGCGATGACGAGTCGTCGCATGGTGCCCCCTGAGAAGGTTTTGACCTTTCTATGGATATAGTTTGTCAGGCCTGCAAACTGGAGGGCTTCTGTTATTTTTTCGTTGGTTGCATTGTCCGTGATGTCATAGAGCAGGGCGTGGTGGTACATATTTTGGTATGCGGTGAGGTCTCTGTCGAGGTTGTTTATTTGTGGGACGCAACCAATAGTGCTTTTGGCGAATCTCTGGTTGGTGACAAAGTCTTTTCCGAAGTATGCGATATTACCGGCGGAGGGTTTAATCAGTCCGGAGAGCATTTTGATCGTGGTAGTTTTACCGGCGCCGTTTGGACCCAGCAGGCCTACGAACTCTCCACGTTGGAATGCGAAGCTGATGCCATCGACGGCGTGTGTTTTGCCGTAGGACTTTCTCAGCTCTACAACCTGCAGGACGGTTCCCCCTGCCGAGTCAGTGACAGCCACCAGTGTTAGTTAAACAATGTTCCACGTGGAACATTCACACTAAAACCTCCACGTCAAACCCAGGATAATCGCATAGTCCGTCTCAGACCTGGTCAGCCCTCCCTTGAAACCACAACTAAGATCAAGGTTCTCCAACGGTGAGTAAATTACCCCACCAAGGATAAAGGTCGGATGATTGTTGCTGCCAGGATCGGGGTTACGCTCGATACCAATGTTGCCAACAAGCTGCCACTTCTCCGCAACGTCGTAAGTGGTGGCAACAGAGGCATGCCAGATGTCCTTGCGCTCTTCTGCCTTGTTCTCGTTGCGGTTATAACCCAGATTGACATGAAAAGCCCACGGTTTGACCTCCTTGCTGCCAATCAAAAAGACATGGTAGGTCATCTTTCCAGTGCCAAGCCCCTTTTCGCTGTCTCCCGTGGAAAAGGTAACCCCAGGCTTTAAGGCAAAACTCAAACCCTCATTGTCGTAAAACCTCCACTTAACATCAAGAGGAATATCAGATATGCCATCAACCCTTATCTTGCCCTCTGAGTCCTTTACCCTTATGTACTGATACGGAAGCCCTATGACAATGTCAACGGGGTCAACAATCCCATACGTTAGCGTTGCCGCTAAACCCGTCTCCCTGGTGGTAACACCATCCTCCTTGTCATGCCCATACTCCCCCGTAAGCTCCAACTGAAACTTGCCCTTGCCCTGCGTGCCCGCATCATCGGTGATGAGCGGATGGGCAGCAAACCCGATTCCTGATACACCAAAAACCAATAAAGCCACAACAATGACATACAACCATAGACGTGACCTTGTACCGATAAACCTTCTTACCATCTGAATCTCCTTCTCAGGATTATATTTGAACTCTATGGCATAGAAACTAAACCATAGTATATAAAGATAACACCACAACGGAAATGTTGTCAAGCATGGGCAGCCAAGACAAGCGCACAGTGAAGTTATCCTGTCTTGAAGATTGAGGTTATGGCAGATTCAAAATGCTTAAGATTAGGCCTGCGCAGGAAGGGGTCAAGGGGGCTGGCCCCCTTGCAGGGGAGGTCTGAGGAGGGGGCGGAGCCGCCCTCCTTCTTTCTTTTTTTTTCTTATCTCAGGTCTTTCAGAAAGATCGTATCGTCCCTGTCCTGGCCTGTGGAGACGATGACAATTGGTACGTTGAGTCGCTCCTGAATCATCTTCAGATAAGCCCTGGCATTATCCGGTAGTTTCTGGAAATCCCTCACTCCGGCAGTGCCACTCCAACCATCAAACTGCTCATACACCGGTTGACACTGCTCCAGTATGGTCATCTCCTTTGGGAACTCCGTCAACACCTTGCCACCATATCGGTAACCAACACATACGCTGACCGAACTCAAACCATCAAGGACATCCAGCTTTGTGATAACAATCCCCGTAAGGCCATTAACCCTCACGGCGTGCCTTAGCACAACAAGGTCAAGCCACCCGCAGCGACGTGCCCTGCCCGTTGTAGCGCCATATTCCCCGCCGTGTTCGCGCAACATCTCACCCGTGGCATCCTCCAGCTCGGTGGGAAACGGTCCGCCACCAACACGCGTCGTGTAGGCCTTGGCCACCCCCAAGACCTCGTCTATGACCTTTGGCCCTACCCCCAAACCCGTCAACGCACCCCCGGCACACGCACTTGAAGACGTCACGCAATGATACGTGCCATGGTCTATATCCAACATTGTACCCTGGGCGCCCTCAAACAGTATGCGCTTGCCCTGGGATATGTACCCGTTGATTGTAACGTCGGTGTCATCCACAAAAGGCTCTACCTTATCCCTGAAGGACATGGTCGTATCATAGGCCTCATCAAGACTGACAGGCTTGCCACCGTAGAGCTTTTCGATCAGCAGGTTCTTTTCGATGAGATTGGATTGCAACTTCTCACGCAACACATCGGGATAGAACAGGTCCGATACCCTGACACCGGTGCGGGCTGCCTTGTCTGTATAGGCCGGGCCAATGCCCCTTCCGGTGGTGCCGATCTTTTTGTCGCCCTTGGCGGCTTCCCTGAGCTGATCGAGTGTCACGTGATAGGGCATTATCAGGTGTGCAGCCTTACTGACCTTGAGGTTGCTCCCTACCGCTACACCACGCACCCTGAGCGCATCTATCTCTTCAACAAGGGCTGATAGCTCCACCACCAACCCATTGCCTATGATACACAACTTTTCCTTGTGCAGTATCCCCGACGGAAGCAGGTGCAAGATAAACTTCTCTTTGCCTATGACAACTGTGTGACCGGCATTATGCCCACCCTGGTATCTGGCAACGACGTCGGAGGTCTCCGTCAGGCAGTCAACAATCTTGCCCTTTCCCTCATCCCCCCACTGGGCACCAACAATTACGATGTTTGACATTAATTCTCCTCTCTTTTGATCCCTATATGAGTTATATTGTAATCTTCTTGACGCTCAGGATGTTGGGCAGTCCCTTTATCTGATTCATCATCTCCGCCCCGATGTCACTGTCAACGCTGACAACCGATACGGCCCTGCCCCCCCTGGTCTCCCGACCAAAGTTCATACGGGCAATGTTTATACCCGCCTGTCCCAGCAGATTACCTATGTTGCCTATGACGCCGGGCTTGTCGTTGTTGTTTATAAACAGCATGATACCCTCGGGGATGATCTCTATGTAGAAATTGTTGACCTTGACTATCCTTGGGTCCCTCTTGCTAAACAGCGTCCCCGAAAGGACGTGCTCGGCACGATCGGTCTTTACCTTCAGCGACAGCATTGTGTTGTAATCGCCGGCATCTTCGCTCTTGGTCACCTTGACCTCAATCCCCCTGTCCTTTGCTATGACCGAGGCATTGACGAAGTTCACGGTGGCCTCCAGTATCGGCGATAAAAACCCCTTCATGGCTGCCAGGGTCACCGGGGCATCGTTTATCTCTGCAGCCTCACCACAGAGTTCTATGTTTATCTCTTTCACCTCGTCCTCGACAAACTGACAGGCAAAGCATCCCAGTTTTTCAGCCAGGTCTATGTACGGCTTGAGGGTGCTGACCTGGTCGGCCGGAATGGAGGGGAAATTTACTGCATTGCGGATAGTACCGTTGATCAGATAGTCGGCCACCTGTGCGGCCACGGCCAAGGCAACGTTCTCCTGCGCCTCCACGGTTGCCGCCCCAAGGTGTGGTGTGCATATCACCTCGTCCAGTTTGACCAGCGGGGAGTCCTCCGGAGGCTCCTTTTCAAAGACGTCGATTGCTGCACCGGCCACCTTACCGCTCTTGATGGCATCATGGAGGTCTTGCTCGTTGATGATCCCGCCACGGGCACAGTTGATTATCCGTACGCCGTCTTTCATCGTGGCAATGGAGTCCTTGTTTATCAGGTTCTTTGTTTCGGCGGTCAGCGGGGTGTGGACCGTTATGATATCGGCGTTCTTAAACAACTCCTGGATGGAGACCTTCTTTATACCCATCTGCAGGGCAAGCTCCTCTTGCAGAAACGGGTCATATCCGATGACGTTCATTTCAAGTCCCTGGGCCTTCTTGGCCACCTGTGTGCCGATATTACCCATGCCGACAATACCGAGCGTCTTGTTATACAGCTCCACGCCCATGAACTTCTTCTTCTCCCACTTGCCGTCCTTCATCGATGCAGTGGCCTGTGGCACCTTGCGCGCCAGCGATAACATCATGGCCATCGTATGTTCGGCCGTAGTGATGGTATTGCCCCCGGGGGTATTCATCACCACGATGCCCTTTCTTGTGGCAGCGGCCTTGTCCACGTTGTCAAGACCGGAACCGGCCCGACCTATCACCTTAAGCCTCGTCGTGGACTCTATCACATCGGCCGTCAGCTTTGTAGCGCTGCGGATCACTATGCCGTCATAGTCAGAAAGACAGGCAATCAGCTCATCCTTGGGCATCCCCACTTTAACGTCTGCCTCAAGACCGGCCTGCCTTAGTATCTCAACCCCTTCGGCTGAGATGTTGTCGCTAATAAGAACCCTCATTGGGTAATTACCTCCATAAACTTTTTTTTCTTGATACTATAAAATTATGGTAAATTTGCTCTCCATAACCCTCCACTGAGGGGAGATGGCTATTATTATAATAATATCTCCTCACAGGTGGCAACCCCTGTTTGACGGCAGGAGAACCGGACATCCAGAAACCCTGGTAGCATCGGGACATCTTAAAAAGTATCCGGGGCCATACTTCAGGATGGCCTTTAACGTAATATCATAAGCAGAAGAGCATAAGTAACTATAACGTAATTCACACAATTAAAGAAAGAAAGGGGCGGCTCCGCCTCCCTTCTCTCTGCCACCTCATGGTTCAAACAGCCTCAGGATGTGCTCCTCAAAGAGCCTCTTGCATTGGGAGAGCGTGTACTTCTTAACCGTGCTGAACCCGCCGGCAATCAGCTCGGACTTCAGACTCACGTTGCCCAGGACTCCCCGCACCCCCTCTGCCAAACAGTCAACGTCCCCAACGGGACACACGACGGCATCCACGCCATGCGTGAGGATGTTCACGGCCTCGGTCGTCACAACGGGTGCCCCACACGCCAACGCCTCAAGCACAAACAACGGCAATCCCTCATGCCGCGACGGATACAACAGGACGTCTGAGACCGAAAGTATCTTGCGCAAACGATCGGGCGCTACAAAGCCAAACCGTCGCATCTTAAATGGTGTATCCAACTCCTCCCCCACCGACCAGACCGCCAGGGCGCCGGAATCTATCTCCGCCTTAAACCGTGCCAACACCCGCAGCCCCAGGTCAAACCCCTTACGGTAATCGCTGCGTCCAAAGACCAGGACAACGGGGCGACCATCTTTGAGCGACATGTACTCAGGATCGGGATAAAACACCTCCGTATCCACGCCGTTTGCCACCACGCAGACATTGGCCCTGAAGCGCCTGACAAGCAACTGCCCCAACGCCTCAGACACCGGTATCGCCGCAATCCGCTGCAGGGTCAGACAATAAAAGTACGCCGCCCTGATAAGCCACTTCATCGGTGCCCCCTTGTAGTAGGACTCATCATAGTCCTGGGCAAAGCACACGAGTCGCTTCTTATTCTTAAACGACAGAAAAAACACCATCATGATGATGTCCGCTATGATGACGTCGTATGACTCGGCGAAGGTCAGTGCCTTGAGTATGGTAACGGCCTTACTCCTGAGCCGGGATATCCTGTGTATTTTGGCCTTGACCTCAAATACGGTGTCCAGGACGTTTGTGACGATGGTAACGTCGTGCCCCCGACTCACCAAGTAATTGGCGTGTTCTACGACCATCTTGTCTCCGCCGCGACTGAGGAGCGAGTGCCTGAAAAAACATATCCTCACAGTGTTCTCATGTCCTTATTTGCATCAGGTGTGATGCGATAATACAACGGCCTATAAAAAAAACGACAGTCGATGCTACATGCAACGACACTATACGTCAGTTGTTTACGAACCAGGAACTATAGTCATGTATTAACTGATAGTTGGCAGACTTATCACTCTCTGCGCGGAGCATTGACAGTGGAAGCACGAACTTCTTGTTATCAGCCAATCTTTGCACCTTGACAAGTATACCGTCTTCTATGTTTAACTCTTTCTCTATTTTGATAAACTTAAATGTATCTTTGTAAGATGGCCTGGTCTTTTTAAACTTATCATATTCTCTTTTCTTACCGACGCCAAACAGATAGGAGTTTTCCCAGTCAAAGGGTTCCGCGCCGACAAGTTGAAATGGAGGGGCGATGTTCTTTTCGAGGTAATCAAGGTAACATGTCAGGGTTTCTTCAGAGACCGATATATCCTTGTTGCCAAGTATCTGGCGGATTCTCTTGTCGTGCTCATTGGACTCATTGATGGCGATAGAGTCATCCAGATACCTGTGTATTTCCTCCTGTGCTTCTCTGACGTTATCCATGGTGTCACGTGGTTTGACCTTTTCT
>NZ_JABXWD010000161.1 GCF_019173545.1 Candidatus Magnetobacterium casense
CACTCCATTCAAGCGTGGTCATGTTGCTCAAGCATAGTAACAATGCCATATTATGAAGGGATAAAAGTGGCTTAAATCCTGACAACCACGGTTGATTGTGGTGCTACCCGTCTCCGTCGTAATCTCCTATATCTTGAATACTCCACCCAGTCAATGTTCCTGGTGTATTACTCGATGTCTGTATTGTTACACCATCCATTAGCCATATATACAACATCCCCGTTGTGCTATGCTGCCACAAGACATCGCTCTTGCCGTCTCCGTCAAAGTCTCCTATGCCAAGGATAATCCAGGTACCATCTGGCTGTATCGATGGAGAAACGGTAGATTTCACCGTCACTCCGTCCACAAACCAGATGTACACCGCATTTGTGACGGTATTTTGCCACAATACATCGCTCTTACCGTCTCCGTCAAAATCTCCTATGGCCTTGACCTCCCAACCGGGCACTGGTGTTCCTCCACCACCGCCGCCGCTTACGTTTATCACCTTGTTCGTCTTTATACTAACCCCGTCCATTAACCAAATACACACCTCGCCGGTTGCTGTATTCTGCCACAAGACATCGCCCTTGCTGTCCCCGTCGAAGTCGCCTACTCCTCTGACCTCCCAACTTGTCCCGGTAAAAGTTAATACTGATGTCTTCTGTGATCCACCCTTCAACCATATTGCAACCTCTCCGGTGCCCATATGTTGCCACAAGAGATCACCCTTGCCGTCACCGTCGAAATCTCCACCGCTCAATATCTGCCAGTTCAACTCAGATACCTTAGACAATGGGGATACCGTCCCTATTGCCTTACCATTCATTGACCACGTAACAACATCTCCGCTATCGATGTTATACCACAGCACATCGCCCTTGCCGTCACCGTCAAAGTCATTTGTTACCTTACTGTAGCCGTTTGTTGCCATGCACAAGACTAACGCCAATATGAGCAACAACACCTTGCTGATACCTCTACTCATTCGATTAGCTCCTTATTCCTAAATCTCTGCTTATTCCGCATACGCATGTATGCGCTAAAAACCTTGAACTCAAATACAACCTCATCTCTATGGATACTACAATGTCTACCCTGCTACATGATCTCTCACCTCCTCTGCTGTCATACCGCCTCTATGCGACGGACAGGTAGTCGCTCCTTTATCCTGCCGATGTAACCCGCCATCTCACGCACTATGACTACCGACCTTGTACCGCTCCTTATAAGCCTGTCCAAATATACGGCCTCATAGCTCATTGGAAATCCATACGTTGTCCCTCTGCTGTTAGCCTTCATCCGCTTCAGATGCAAGGCGTCTCGCACTTCAGGTATTGGCTCGTCATAGAATTCGTAGAAATAACCCACCTGGAAAAAGATCACCGAATGCCTGAATATACCCGTGTAATAGAGATACTGCATCTTTGATGTCTTAAACTCATCGACAAACCGATAGATTGGTGATATGCAGTCGTAATCAAAAGAAAAGAACTCATAGAGAAAACCGTATCGTTCAAGTACAGACTGTACAGGATGTCCTTCTCTATTGTCTGGATTGTCGTGTCAAGCACGACAATGACAAAATAGGGATAGCTTACATGCTTAGAATCGCTGTCTGTCTTTACTGTCATTGTCACTCTCATGTTGCCATCCCATGCCACATCTTTGTCATTCCTGCCCCTCTTTGTCATTCCTGCGAAAGCAGGAATCCATAAAGGTCATCCCACATAGGATTTACACTTTCTATAAGCTGTATCTTCCAATCTCTTTTCCATCGCTTTAGCTGCTTCTCCCTTGCTATCATACTATTGATATCTTCTGCCGTCTCATAATAAACCAGCTTATGAACTCCATACTTTTTTGTAAACCCATCTGTGAGGTCATTTTTATGTTCATAGACCCTTTTTATCAAATCAGAGGTAACTCCTATATATAAGGTTCCGTTTTTCTTACTTGCCAATATATATACGAAATACTGTTTCATTCTAATTCCTCCAGGCTTGTATGGGTTCCAGGCATGGATTCCTGCTTTCGCAGGAATGACAAAAAAGGCGGTTTGACAAAAAAGGCGGTTTGACAAAAGAGGCGGTAACCACTCTCCGGAACGAACTGGCCATACATAGTTGTTGTTGTTGGACTTGTTGTCGTTGTTCACGTTGCCGTCGTTCATGTTGACGTTCCATGCGTTGGACGTATTGCTAGCGTTGGTAGTAGATGACCAGTAGTTGTTCGTTTGCACATTTGCCCACCCTCTTGTGTGTCTTTCGTCAGACAATCCACTACGGTATGTCTGACTACCTGCCTATACCCATAAGGTGGGATGGGCGCACAATGATTTTCTATGCTCGCCCGACTGTCTGTCCTGGCAGATGTTATACCGACAAAAAAGATAGTCAGTTCTGGCACTATTGCTTGCCTCTTACTGATTTCATCCACCCCTCGCACTGTCTGCTCAATGATATAGTGTCTTCGATTAGATGCTTGAATGTGTCAAAACTCTTGAATGCCTTTATTTCCTTGCCAACTCGGAATACCACCCTGAGTTCCTCGACTGTATCCCTTAGCGTTGTGAGTGTTGCGATCTTATCGGTCTCTGAATTAGCCCTTATGATCAATCGTATGACCATTCGGGACAGGTCTCTCATCTCGCCCCCTATACTATACTTGTTGTACCTTGAAAAACCCCTCACCATATTGTCTATGTATATTGCCATATCAAACGCCCGCTTATATATTGGGAGATGTTCATACTGTGCCATCTCTCAGGATAACCTGACCGAGACCAATAAGATAAAAAGGCGTAGAAATTCATTAGACTGAAAAAAGGCTGGGATAAAAATAAAAATTGAAAAAGTTATGACAACAAAAATATTGCGAAATGTGGTATAATATATTAGTGAGTGAGTGAGTGAGTGAGTGCAACTGCTATGCCGTCTTTATGAGCGCTATTCTTTAGCATATATACTACTTACCTCCTTTAAGGATTTGTTGCGTTATTAGCCTTGACTATACCAACAAAGCGTAATAGCACTTAACCTGATAATAAGTCTACACTGCTGTTTCCAATAAAGTCAAGCACATATTTCAGTGGGGTGCATAATTTTTTCATGGGTAAGGGTCTATGGTTTCGCAGTTTATAGATTCCTGTTTACACAGGAATGACATAGACGGGCCAAAGACGCCATTTGCTGTCATTCCCGCGAAAGCGGGAATCCATTTTTCAAGCCGCATAAAATGCCTGTTTAGGAAAAAGTGCGAAAGTATAGTAAGGGTGTTATTGCAGATTTCGATTGAATTAAATACAAAATACGTGGCATTTTTACGGGGTCAAGGGGACTTCTTTGTGGCCGGGGCGGGTGCGACAATTGAGCCAGGGGCGGCTCGCCCCCCGCTGCGACAAGATTGCGCCCCACCCCTCCCCTTGCAGGGGGTTCTGAAGGGGCCAGGTGCGACTTTTATGGCAGGGGTGCCTCACCCCCTGGAGCGACAAGAAGCGGAGCCGCCCCTTTCTTTCTGTGTATCGCACGCAATATAAACGCGCTATAATTCCGGCGCGTCAGGGGGGCCTTTTTGGGGCCGTGGTGTGTGCGACTTTCATCCTGGGGCTGCCAACCCGCGTGAAAATCGTGCCCTCAACTGCCCTTGCCCAGATATACCTCGATGACCTGGGGATTGTTTCTAACCTCTTGTGGCGTGCCCTGGGCGATGAGGGCACCAAAATCCAGGACGACCACCCGCTGACAGACCTCCATGACCAGCCCCATGTGGTGCTCTATCAGGATAATCGTCAGTGCAAATTCTTGAGCCACCCACTGTATCTGCTGCCGGAGTGTGGCAATTTCGGATGAATTCATCCCCGCTCCGGGTTCGTCCAGGAGCAGGAGGACGGGGTCTGTGGCCAGGGCACGGGCAATCTCCAGCCGTCGCTGCAGGCCATAGGCGAGGTTGCCTGCGGGTGTTGCCGCGTACCCCTGGAGCCTAAACAGACCAAGAAGAGACATTGCCTGATCGGTTATCAGTTGTTCCTCTTTCAGAAAGCGTCTGGTTCGCAGCAACGCATGTAGCGGGCCGCATGTGACCCTCCCGACACAGGCTATGCGCACGTTGTCCAGAACGCTGAGTGCCTTGAACAATCGTATGTTCTGAAACGTCCGTGCAATGCCAATCCTGGTTATGGCCTCGGGCGGCTTGCCCACAAGCTCTTGTCCGTTGAGGCGTATGTTTCCGGCGCTCGCACGATAGATGCCCGTTATGAGATTAAAGAGCGTGGTCTTACCGGAGCCGTTTGGGCCAATTACGCCAAGCAGTTGATGTCCTGGCAGGGTGATACTCAGGTTGGAGATGGCGCACAGACCACCAAAGTAGTGACTGAGACCCTCAATCTCTAACAGCGGCATTGTCTTTTCCCGGTGTTGGATTGTCAGCGGGTATCAGGAGTCTGAACTCGCTCAGTCCCATGATACCGCGCGGACGCAGGACCATCATCACCACAAGCATTATTGCCATCAGTGTCATTCGCCATATCCCCAGCGGTCGCAACAACTCCAGAAGGACGGTGTAGATAACCGCACCCACGATAGAACCGCCAATAGAGCCGATGCCTCCAAGATAGACCATTATCAGCATTTCGGTGGACTTTATCAGATCAAACATCTTGGGATTGATGAACAACAACAGATGTGCATACAGTCCCCCGGCCACACCGGCAAAAAACGCTGACAACATAAATGCAAACAGCTTCACCTGCCGCGTATTGACCCCGCAGACGCCGGCTGCGATTTCATCCTCCCTGACGCTTAATACGCCACGACCAAAGCTGCTGTAGACGAAGTTTCGCACCACCCACACCGTCACCACGCCCCAGAACACCACCCAGGTGAGGTTGGTATACCTGGCAATGCCCAAAAATCCCCTGGCTGCCCCCAGGGAGTCCATGTTTTCCAGGACGGACTTTACGATCATGTTAAATGCCAGCGTGACAATGGCCAGATAATCCCCCCTGGTCTTAAACGACGGAATGGCCAACAGTCCGCCGATCAGTGCAGAGACCACTCCGGCTGCAATAACGGCAAGTGGGAACAACCACTGTGCAAGGGCATCGGGAAACACCCTGACCGTCAGGATGGCAGATACGTAGGCCCCGATTGCCATAAATCCGGCGTGCCCTACCGAAAACTCCCCCATGTAGCCGTTTATTAGATTAAGGCTCACGGCCAGTATGATGTTTATGCCTACATACATCAGGATCAGCAATACGTAGCCATCAAGCAGGTTATACCTGGTAATCAGGTACGACACCACAAGGGCAGCTAACAACAACATGGCTCTCAATTTAACCACATAATGTATCCTCTGTGAATGCTGCCATTTTTAACAATTTCCTTTTAACCACATTGTATGCAAGTCATAAGTACAGTCTCCTTAAAATATATTCCCAGTGTATTGTAACATATACGATATTATAGCACGTTTCGATTGGGTTAAATACAAAATACGTGGCATTTTTACGGGGCTAAGGGGACTTCTTCGTGCCTGGGGCGGTTCGCCCCTCGCTGCCCACTTGACCCTATAATGTTTAACCTTCTATCATCACAGAAATATTTACAGTAACTTTTTTTACAGCAAGAAATATATTAGTTATGGTTTAATACTAGGAAAAAATATGGAGGTAAATTTTTAATGGTTAAGTTAAAAAAGGATGCCACGATAGAGGCTTCACCGGAGGTGGTCTTTAACTATCTCAACTCCCCGGACAACTGGAGGGAGCTATACCCCAGGATCACTAAACTATGGGATACAAAGGCCCTTCCCAATGGCGGTTATAGCTACAACTGGATGTTTAATATGGCCGGCATAACGAACGTCGAGGTGGCCAGCGAAAATACGGATGTAGTCAGAAATCATCGCCTCGATTTCAGAAACATGTGCGGTCTTAAGGGCAAGAAATACACCGAAGTCAACGAATCCTTCAAGTTGGAGCCTGCAGATGGGGCAACCAAGCTGTCTTACACGGCTGACTATGTTGTCCATATTCCAATCGCCGGCAGGGTCTTCGAACTGATGTTTGTGCGGATGTACGAAATAAAGATAAATGTAGTTATTGCTAATCTCAAGAAAAAAATAAAGTCACTGAAGTAGCGCCCTAACTCCCTAAGCACATGACGGACAAACGCAGACCTGTCAGGCCCCTGCCCCCACTTGCTGACAGGATGCGCCCCAAATCCCTGGAAGACTTCCTGGGGCAGGACGAAATCGTTGGCGTTGGTAAGTTGTTGAGGCAGGCCATAGAGGGCGACCAACTGCCATCGATGATATTCTGGGGGCCTCCTGGCAGTGGCAAGACCACCCTGGCCTCAATTATTGCCGGTCAGAGCAGGGCGGAGTTTCGTGCGCTAAGTGCGGTATCAAGCGGGCTGAAGGACTTGAGGGAGGTCATCACTCAGGCACAGCGTGACAGCGCCACCGATAAGCGGACTATCCTCTTCATTGACGAAATCCATCGCTGGAACAAGGCCCAGCAGGATGCCCTGCTGCCATATGTGGAGAAGTCTGTGGTTGTGTTAATTGGCGCCACCACGGAAAATCCCAGCTTTGAGGTACGCGGGGCACTGTTGTCCCGGTGTCGGGTGTTTGTCTTAAAGCAACTGAGTGAAGCTGATATCGTAAGGATCATCAACAGGGCGCTGGCGGATAAGGAAAACGGCCTTGGAGGGGTCGCCATCAGTCTTGACAGGACAGAGGCCCTTCTTATGGCACGGATGAGCAACGGGGATGCCAGGGCCGCTCTCAATGCCCTGGAGTATATAGCCGTCATGGGTGCCTACTCCGGCGACCGGGTGACCATTACCGGGGCACTCGTGCAAGAGGCGTTTCAAAAATCGCACCTGCTCTACGACAAGGACGGCGAGGAACACTACAACATCATCTCCGCACTGCACAAGGCAATGCGCGGCTCAGACGCCAATGCCTCACTCTACTGGCTGGCCAGGATGCTGGAGGCCGGTGAAGACCCGTTGTATGTGGCACGGCGTCTGATCCGATTTGCCTCCGAGGACGTTGGTCTGGCCAACTCCAGGGCACTGGAGCAGGCCGTTGCCGCCTATCAGGCCTGCATGTTTATCGGGATGCCGGAGTGTAACGTCATCCTGGCTCAGGCGGTTGTCTACATGGCCAAGAGTAACAAGTCCAACGAACTCTACACGGCATATAATCAGGCGGCATCGGACGTCAGGGAATACGGCAATCTACCCGTACCGCTACATATCCGCAATGCCCCCACCAGGCTGATGAAAGACCTCGGCTATGGCAAGGGCTACAAGTACAGCCCCGATCACGACTACAAGGAACAACAGGAGTACCTTCCGGCAGAGTTGCGGGGCAGGAAATATCTCAGATAACAGGGCAATCGTATTTTGACCGGAAAGAAAAGGGCCGTTTGTGCAGGGTGCCACCACTTACACAACGCTTGTTTTTTAATGTTACCTAACCTGAGCGATTCATCAGTCAAAAATCTTATATATTGTTGAAAATAAAGGGTGTATATGGTCTTGCATATTAACCCATCGAGTTATGTCTGTAATAATGCCTTGTGATTAAGTTAAATTAAAAATAAATATACTAAAAATATGCTGCTATATGTTATTATACATTAGTAAAGCATATTAAAATATAAATAAGGAGCAGTTTAAGTGGCAAATCAGAAAAGAAGCGCTAACGAAATCAATAGAATTGAGGTAACAACTGACAATATAACAGGCAGGGGAGGTTTGGTGATGTTCC
>NZ_JABXWD010000162.1 GCF_019173545.1 Candidatus Magnetobacterium casense
TTCGCAGGAATGACAGTTACAGGCTTTTTCCAAGTTTGTCATTCCTGGCTTGACCAGGAATCCAAAAACTGCAAAAGCATAGTTACCATGAAATATAAAGAGGATACACTTTTACTAATACATATTCAAATTTTGGAATTGCGCAAAGTAAACTATGGTCTAAAGGAACACTCTGCATAACAATTGCAGCCAATATTGCTGAAACAGCTTTTCTTGGAATTGACGCTTGTTTCCCAGATAGCATTGCTGGTTTTACCGCAAATGAAAATACCGCTCTATCTAAATATATTTACTACTTTTTTAAAGGCAATCAAAATAGAATTGAGGCTTTTGCCCCTGCAACAGCCCAAAAGAACATAAACCTTAATACACTTAAAACCTTATTTATTCCTTACTGTAGCCTTTCAGAACAAAGCGCAATCGTTCAAGAAATCGAGACCCGTCTTTCCGTATGCGATAAACTTGAAGAAACCATTACCCAGAGCCTGCAAACGGCAGAGGCATTACGACAAAGCATCCTCAAAAAAGCATTTGAAGGCAGGCTTCTTACCGATGAAGAACTTGAAGAAACCAGAAAAGCCACTGACTGGGAACCCGCCGAACGATTACTTGAACGTATAAAGGCTGAAAAGGCATATATCCAACAACCAACCAAAAAACGGAAAAAGAGGTAACTCATGACTGATAATAATTCGTCAAGCATTGTTTCAAAAGTATGGAGTTTTTGTAATACCCTTCGTGATGATGGTGTAGGCTACGGGGATTATCTCGAACAACTTACATATCTGCTCTTCCTGAAAATAGCAGACGAGTATTCAAAACCTCCGTATAACCGATCACTTCCTGTGCCAAAGGATTATAACTGGGAAAGCCTGTCCTCCAAACGTGGTGCTGATTTGGAATTGCACTACACTATTCTGCTTCGTGAACTTTCAAAACAAAAAGGGACTCTAGGACAAATATTCGTAAAAAGTCAGAACAAGATACAAGACCCGGCTAAACTATCCCGCATCATAGATATGATTGATAAAGAAGACTGGAGTTCGATGGGTGCGGACATTAAAGGGCAGATTTATGAAGGTCTCCTTGAAAAAAATGCAGAGGATACTAAAAGTGGTGCGGGTCAATACTTTACCCCGCGTGCCCTTATCAGGGCAATGGTAACCTGTTTAAATCCAGAGCCTATGAGGACTATTGCCGATCCGGCATGTGGCACCGGTGGTTTCTTTTTGGCATCTTATGATCATATAACAAGCAACTACTCGCTTGATAAGACACAGAAACAGTTTCTTAAATTCAGGACATTTTCAGGCAACGAAATTGTAGCCAACACCAGACGCCTTGCCCTTATGAATCTATTTCTCCATAACATAGGCGATATTGATAGTGAAACCATCATTTCTTCTGCTGATGCCCTGGTTGCAGATGCGGGCAACAGGGTTGACTATGTTCTGGCAAATCCACCTTTCGGAAAGAAAAGCAGCATGACCTTTACCAATGATGAAGGTGAGCAGGAAACCGAGGACTTAACCTACAACAGGCAGGATTTCTGGGTTACCACCAGCAACAAACAACTTAATTTTGTTCAGCACATCCGCACGATGCTTAAAACCGATGGACGGGCCGCGGTAGTTGTCCCGGATAATGTGCTTTTTGAAGGTGGTGCGGGTGAAACAGTCCGGCAAAGGCTGCTTGCCACAACCGAACTTCATACTATCCTGCGGCTTCCTACGGGTATTTTTTATGCTAACGGTGTGAAAGCGAATGTTATTTTTTTTGACAACAATCCTGCTTCCAGGACAGCATGGACAAAGGATGTGTGGATTTACGATTATCGTACAAATATTCACCATACCAAGAAGAAAAACCCTATGCAGTATGCTGACTTACAGGACTTTATGGACTGTTACAATCCGCAAAATCGCCATAAAAGACAAGAAACATGGCATCCTGATACAAACCCGGAGGGACGCTGGAGAAAGTTCACCTATGATGAGATTATAAAGAGGGATAAAACCAGCCTTGATATTATATGGCTGAAGGATAAAAGCCTCGCTAATCTTGATAACCTTCCGGACCCTGATATCTTGGCAGATGAAATCATAGAGAACATCGAAGCAGGGTTAGAGAGTTTTAAGGCTATATATAATGTGGTAAAGTCGTAGGTTCACCGGGGAGTATTTGTCACCCACGGTAAATTTGTTCTCCTTCTCAGACGTTAAAAAAAAAAGAAAGAAGGAGGGCGGCTCCACTTCTTGGCGCTCCAGGGGGTGAGGCACGATTTTCCCGCAGCGGGGGGCGAGCCGCCCCTGGCTCAATTGTCGCCCCGCCCCTGCCATAAAAGTCGCACCTGGCCCCTTTAGCCCCCCGCAAGGGTAGGGGCGAGCCGCAATCTTGTCGCAGCAGGGGGTTGGCAAGGGGTTAGCAACCCCCCGCTCAGTGCCCCTGGCTGAAAGTCGCACCTGCCCCGGGCACGAAGAAGTCCCCTTGACCCCATAAGGCTGGTGATGTTATACATGTTTATGCTCAGTTACTTAGTGAGGGAACGTAGCAGATGCGTGCTTAGTTTATCTGCATCGGAAGTTCCAGAACTTACAAGGTAAAATAGTGCTGTAGAAGGTTGAATATATTGGTAATACGCAAAAAGGGCAGCAAAAAATTCGTGCCTACATTTTATTTGTGGCATAAATTTTTCAAGTGTTATTTGGCAGACTAATTCCTAACGCATTAAGAATTGTTTGTGCATCCTCTCTCAAATCAGCCATAGAGGCAACTGTAGATGGGATTGTCGTTGTAAACAGATCGGGACATGTAACGTGCTATAACAACCAATTTGCCGCCATGTGGCATATCCCGGACTCCCTGTTGGTTACCCGTAATGACGAACAACTCTTGTCCTTTGCGCTTTCTCAGTTAAGCAATCCGGATAAATTTCTCGCGGAGGTAAAAAAGCTGTATGCCACACCTGAAAAAAAGAGCTTTGATATCCTGCATTTTAAGGATGGAAGGGTGTTTTCACGATATTCCCAACCTCAAACAATAGAAGGCGATATTGTCGGCAGGGTGTGGAGTTTTCGTGATATAACAAAACGTCAGAAGATGGAGAGCGCCTTTATGAGAGAACTCTTAGTCAACAAGGCCATGGCTGAGATTTCAAGTGAATTAATAAGACCGTTGTCTATAAATACGGTTTCTGGCATAATCAGCAACTACGCAATGGAATTGACGAACAGCAATTACGCAAATGCAAGTTACCTTGATATCTTCACGGGTTATCACATCGCAACGGCAGTAAGCAACGATATCTGGGATCAATGTCGGATTGGAGACCAGAGTATAATCTTTCGTGAGAACAAGAGTCTCTTTGAATGGGTATTAAACAGGAAGGAATATTTAATGATAAATACTCCGGCGGACGACCCGCGGTATAAAGGAACCCCAACAGAAGACGTTGAGGTTGAGCGGTTCTTATCAGTACCGGCTATAATTGACGACACAGTTATCGGACATATCAGTGTGATGGCCCCAGGCAGAGACTACACGGAGGAAGACCTCAATATCATGGAGCGTTTGGCAGACCTCTTTGCCCTTGCTATACATAGAAGTCACATAGAAGATACAATCAAGAGGGAGTTGACCTTTCAATCATCTGTTGCCAAGATTACAGAGGCCCTATTGAATCCAGGAATAGACAAGTATGGCATATCCAGGGTAGTACATGAGGAGTCCTTAAGGCTCACCGATAGCACTCATGGTTATGTATCGCTCATAGATAAGGTCACTTGCGATAACGTTGTTGTTAGCATGACTGCCATTATGCCCAAGGGAGGAGACCATCAGGTGATAAGGTTCCCGATGTCTCCGGAGGGTTAAACGCCTTATGGGGGCATTCTTTAAATATTATGGAGGGCTTTTATACAAACTCCCCTAAGGAGCATTATGCCTTTAAAAACTGTATCCCACAAGGGCATATACCCATACAGCGATTTCTGTCGGTACCGGCAATCACCTGTTATAGATATCGTCTTTAGCTCCATTATTGCAGGAATTGTCGTTTATCTTGTATCTAAAAAGCAGAATCGCCTGTATACTCAACTTGAAAGAACATATAACGACAGGGAACAGGCATTGTTCAACATCGAGCGTGAGGTACTGTGGTGTAGTGTATAGCGCTCTCTATGTATTATGGTGTCAAGAGGGCGTTGGCGGATATTAACCTGAACATCCCCAAGTGCTGTATAACGGCATTTATTGGCCCGTCTGGATGCGGCAAATCAACACTGCTGCGCTGTCTCAATCGCCTCAATGACCTCCTGGAGGACGTAAGGATTATGGGCACAATAAGGATTGCCGGTGAGGATATATATTGTCCACAGTGGCAATATAAACACTGCCTTGGAGGGTATGGCCGAGGATTATGAAATGGAGACTGAAAAAGAAAGAATACTTGATTTAATAGACAGGGAATTTCTGACTACCTTTTTCCAGCCAATATATTCCTCTGAGGATGGCAGCATCTACGGCTATGAGGCTCTCACCAGGGTGCGTGGCTCTGAATCAACGATGAATATAGCCGAACTCTTTGAAAAGGCAATGGCAACGGATACTCTAACGCTCCTGGATTCCACGTGTCATGAAAACGCAAACATTAACGCACGCAACAGGGATTTAAGGATACAGATTCCCACCTGTTTATCAATATATGCCCTGAGACAATAACGGACACACCCAGGTGGTGTGAGATAACAGACCACTTTGCCGGCGTGTGGGGTATTGCAAGAAACAATATTGTTCTTGAAGTGACAGAGGAGAGCGCTATCAAGAATTATAAGGTGTTTCACACAATGATAGACGTCCTTAAGGGGAAAGGCTATAAGATAGCGATAGACGATTTTGGCGCTGGTTACGGGGGACTGAAGATGCTGTCAATCATTGAGCCTGACTTTGTAAAGATTGATAGACACTTTATCTCCAACATGGACAAGGCCCTGGTGAAGTACAACCTGGTGGATGCCATCGCAACGGCATGTCACAGGCTGGGGATAAAGGTGATAGCCGAGGGGATTGAAACGGAACATGAACTCAGGCTGGTTGTTAATATGGACATAGAGCTTCTGCAGGGGTTTTTGCTTAAGAGGCCATCTCCAATGCTTGAAAGAGATATAGCCTCCGTCTGCAGTGTGTTCAACAGGCAAGACGTCGAAGACCTGGATAACTTCAAGCCCTATAACGACAACTACGGCTTTGAAAAGGGAGATAATGTCATCGGGGAATTGGCACGGATAATGGAAGGGGTCAGAGACGCCGAGGCAGATAACTTTAGTTTCGTCGGACACATAGGAGGGGATGACTTCATCCTTATAACCCGTCCAAGGTCATCATTTGCAATGTGCAATCTGATAATTGAAAGGTTTAGGAAGAACCTTTGTTCCTTTCACGGTGATGAGGATTGCAACAGGGGCTTTTATCATGCCAAAAACCGTAAAGGAGAGATGGAACGCTTTGAGTTGCTGTCGCTTTCTATCGGCATAGTCAGCACGGAGGTTTACAAGATAGAGTCATTTGCGCAACTGGCATCCCTGTCATCGGATGTGAAAAAGGCGGCAAAGTCAAAACCGGGCTTCTCCATCGTAAGGGACAGGCGTATGGAGCAGCAAATATCCTGAAAAATGCCTTCGCTATCGGCCTCCGTCGTCCGGGGATAGAGCGCTTGGCTTGTACGCAATACAAAAAAAAGAAAAGGACAGAGCCATCCGGCGGGCAGAGTCCTCTCCCTTCTTTTCTTGCACTACATCCACTCCGGCGCTGACAGACCCAGTATCCTCAGACCTTCCTTGAGGACTATACTGATGCAGGCACACAGCAAGAGCCTTGCCTCGGTGAGGATGACGTCCTCGGTAAGAATCCTGTGCTTGTTGTAGTAGGGATGAAACATGGCCGCAAGCTCTTGCAGGTAGAAGGTGATCCTGTGTGGCTCACGGTTTCTGACCGCTCCCTGAAAGGTCATCGGATAGAGTACCAACTTCTTTATTATCTGCAACTCCTCATCGGCAACAAGACACGACAGATCGATAGAGGCAACCCTGTCGGTAAACAGGCTCGACATGTCCGCCTGATGTTTTTTGAAGAGGCTGTTGATCCTTGCATATGCGTACTGGACGTAGAAGACGGGGTTTTCCGAGGACTGCTTCTTGGCTGCCTCCAGGTCAAACTCCAGGTGACTGTCTGACCTCCTAGTCATGAATATGAACTTGGTGGTGTCGGAGCCGATTTCGCCGATAACGTCACTTAGAGTGATAAACTCCCCTGCCCGCTTTGACATCTGCACGGGTTTGCCATCCCTCAGCAGGGAGACCATCTGCACCAGGAGCACGGTCAGGTTCGATTCCTGCAACCCCTCTGCCCTCAACACCGCCTTGACCCGCGGGATGTAGCCGTGGTGGTCGGCCCCCCAGATGTTGATCAGTTCATCGTAGCCACGCTCTATCTTCATCACGTGGTAGGCCAGGTCGGAGGCAAAGTACGTGTACTGGCCATCCTGCTTGATGATGACCCTGTCCTTGTCATCCCCCAGCTCCGAGGACTTAAACCACACTGCACCGTCCTTGTCATAGACGTAGCCCTTGTTGCGCAGACTGTCAATGCCCTCGCTGACCATGCCACTGTCAAACAGGAGTCGCTCGCTCTGCCAGTTGTCAAAGCCTACGCCAAAGGAGTCGAGGGCCTCCCTGATCTCATCCAGCATCCTCCGGTAGGAGTAGTCGATAAAGTGCCCGGCGCAGTTGTCGAAATCCTCACCGACATAACGTTTCCCATCCGTGGAGGCAATCTCACCCGCGATGCGTTCTACCAGTTCGCCACGATAGCCCTCCTCTGGAAACGGACAGGGATTCCCCAACAGGGTATTGTAGGCCGCAAAGACGCTTTGCCCCAGGAGTCTTACCTGTCTGCCGGCGTCGTTGATGTAGAACTCCCGCTCGACAACGTACCCGGCACTTTGCAGCAGGTTTGACAGGGCATTGCCCAGGGCCGCCCCCCGACCATGTCCAACGTGCAACGGCCCCGTTGGGTTGGCGCTGACAAACTCAATCAACACCCGCCTGCCATGACCGACATCAACCCTCAGGCGCAACTGCCGCTCCTTGTACAAGAGCCTCAGTTGTTCGTACAGGTAGTCTCTCTTAAACCTGAAGTTTATAAACCCCGGTCCTGCCACCTCTATGGAGTCAAAGGCCGCAATATCACACTGGGGCATCCCCCTGATGGCAGAGATGATCTCCTGCGCTATGACCCGCGGCGCTTTACGCAAGACACCGGCAAGCCCCAGGGCAATCGGCGTTGATACATCCCCCTGCGACTGCACCTTTGGTATCTCAACTTCCACATAATCGGCCTCTATGCCCATACCCGCAACGGCCTTTAATACAATCTCTCTTATCATAAAAAAACATTCCCTTCTTAAGGACTATTCAGGTTGGAAACCATAATCTGCGCATTATGAAGTATCCATGAGGTATTGTAGCATAAGTCTCCTGCATTTTGTTTGGTGTATAGCAAATTTAGATTGGATGTAATAGTTCAGCTATACAATTGAAATGTTGTGTATAATCAACCCAATGTCAACAAGATAAGAAGGGGTCAAGGGGGCTGGCCCCCTTGCAGGGGGTTCTGAAGGGGGCCAGGAGCG